>JAABTU010000500.1 GCA_011389715.1 Desulfotignum sp. | reverse complement strand
GGGAATTCATGATGTCAACGGCTTCTGTCCTGCAAACCGGCAGATCCGCTCCAGGTGTGCAGGAACCAGATATACCGGCATAATACCCCCGGCACAGGGTATTTACCAACCCCATCTGTTCAACAGTATTGCAGGCGGTTTCCAGCAGCCGGGGGTTTGCAATGAGTATGGCCAGGCTTCTGGCCCGGGACAAGGTCACGTTGGGCCGTTTTCTGCTGAAAAGAAAATCCATGTGCCGGGGCAGGTATTCCTGGCTGGAGGTGGTCATGGAAACAATGACAATCTCGGCTTCCTGTCCCTGGAATTTGTCCACGGTGCCGACCCTGGCCGGGTGGCCCCGTATAACATCTGGTTTGCCAACGGCACCTTCTACATGACCGGCTATTGTCACATGCGCAACGAGATACGGGGATTTTATGTTATGGGCATAGACGAGGATATTGGTATCGAGGGCATACACCTTTCACATTCCTCTTTCAGCATACATCTCTTCTCGATCAAGGAAAATGTCTCTCCCAAGATCAAATGTCCGAACGCGAAATCGTTCAAGGTGCGCTCGACGAGGTCCCGCAGGAGCGATGTCATGCTTCAAAGATGCAAGCAACAGTTCGATCACCTGAATGCGGTCTGCCAATGGGGCATAAAATCAATCCACTCACTATTCATGAAATCATTGTGGTAGACTGTTTTATTTGAATGATAAGCCTCTGCACGCAATCCTCGAATCGGCATGGGCAACTCTGGATTAACGTCACAGGGCAACCCCCCGGCTTCAAGAAACAGCACCTCGTTTTCTTCTCCAGCCTCAGTAAGAAGAGCAACATAACCGGAAGTGGTTCCTATCAAATCTTTACAGTGATCGAATATTGCACGGGCAGATTCTGTAAAGCCTTTTTGTACCAATACAGCCTTCGATCCACTCATGATTGCATGCAGCTCTTTTTTACGAGAGGATGCTTCCTGGATAGCTTCACATATTTGGGTTGCCAATTCATGCCCAATGATGGCTTTTTTTTTATGTTCCTGTACCAGTTGCAGTAGTTTTTCTTTTGAAATATCCTCACTCATTTGTATTTCATTTCTCCGTAACATTGTTTCATTTGTTCTTATGGCTGAGAAACCCGCTTCTAAACCAATCAATATCGGACAATCGGTTTTGGTTTAATCAGATGCGGTATCCAAAACCCCCCGCAGCTTTTTTGTCAGGTCCGCCATTGAAAACGGCTTCTGGATAAATGCCACTCCGTCATCCAGAACCCCCTGATGGGCAATGATATCTGCGGTATATCCGGACATGAACAATAGTTTGATGTCAGGATAAAGGGCGGTGATTTGTCCAGCCATGTCACGGCCATTCATTTCCGGCATGACCACATCGCTCATGAGCAGATCAATGGAGCCGGAATGCTCTTTTGCCTTTTCCATGGCTTCTGTCGGAGTGGCTGCAGATAACACCGTATACCCATTTCGTTCGAACATCATGCGGGTCATTCGTAAAATTGTGGGTTCATCTTCTACCAGCAGGATGGTTTCAGTCCCCCCGGCGGCTGCTTTTTTTTCAGGGATGGCTTTGTCAGTGTCTTCATCGGCAGAAAATCAGTGCAGATAGATGTTGAAGGTGGAACCTTGACCATGTTCGCTGTAAACATTGATGAAGCCATTATTCTGTTTGACGATACCATAAATTGTTGCAAGCCCCAGGCCGGTTCCTTTGCCCACCTCCTTGGTGGTGAAAAACGGCTCGAACAGATTGTCCAGGGTGTCCTTGTCCATGCCGGAGCCATTGTTGCTTACCGCCAGCAGTACAAAATTACCGTGGGTAAAGCCAGGGTGATCCTTGCAGTATTCCTCGTCAAATGATTTTTTCCCAGTTTCAATGGTGAGTTTACCCACCCCGGAAATGGCATCCCTGGCGTTGATGCACAAATTGGCAAGGATCTGGTCTATCTGAGACGGGTCCATTTTCACCGGCCACAGATGAGCAGCCGGTTGCCATACAAGGTCGATGTCTTTACCGATGAGCCGGCGCAGCATATTGAGCATGCTTTCCACAGTATCATTCAAATCCAACTGTCTGGGTGAAATGATCTCTTTTCTGGCAAAAGCCAGCAGCTGCTTTGTGATATCAGCCGAACGCTTCGCTGCGGTTTGAATTTCTTTCAGGTCGGAATACAGATCATGATTTTCATCTGATTGCAACAATGCCAGTTCCGTATGTCCCAAAATAACCCCCAGCATGTTGTTGAAATCATGGGCCACACCCCCGGCCAGCCGTCCCACTGATTCCATCTTCTGGGCCTGGTTGAGTTGAGCATGGAGTTTTTCTTTTTCTTCCCCGGCAACTTTACGCTCGGTTATATCCCGGCTTATGATAATGACTTCAAAGGGTTTTTGATTTTTATCTCGCAGGAACCTGCAACTGGACTCCACCCACACGATAGATCTGTCCTTCCTGTATTGCTCATATTCAATGATACGGGATCTGGATGGATCAGCGTTGCCGGAAGCTTCGAGTATCATCTCCTCTTCCAATATTTTTTGAATTCTTATTAACGAATCCGGTGTCACGATTTTTTCAAAAGAATGCGTCATTGCCTCTTCAACCGAGAACCCGGTCAGGCGGCTTATGGACGGGCTGACATAGTAAAACCGGAGGTTCATGTCCATCAGGGAAATAACGTCCGACATATTTTCAGCAATAAGCCGGTATTTTTCCTCACTTTCCTTCAGCTCCTTTTTCTGATTTTTTTGATCGGTGACATCACTATAGCTGGTCACTACCTCTCCTGAGGGTAATTTGAAAATATGATTTTCATAAAAATTTGAAAAATTGTCATCCTGGTATATCCTGGTTGGAAAATATTCAGGGATGCCGGTTTCCCATACTTTTTTCATCGGAAATCAATCCGTAATCGTCAATATTGGGCCTCAGGTCAAAAAGACTTCTGCCCAATACTTCTTCCATTTTTTTTTCTTCCATTTCAAGACTTTTCCGGTTAAATTCCCGAATAATATAATCCGTCCCCTTTGATCCGTCATTTCTGACTTCATAAACAGCAGAACCGCTGGTCATATGATCAAATAATCCCCGAAAGAGCGCCTCTTTTTCGGTCAGCAGTTTTTCCGCCAGCGCCTGATGGACCCTTTCCCGTTCAATAACGCAGCTTTCCACATCCTCGATGGTGAACCTGTCTTTGTGCGGGTCTAACTCAAATATTTTTTTGGCTTCATCAGAACCCCAGAATTCTGCGGTTTTCAGGTTATATTCCCAATTGCCCACCTTTCCCAGTTCCTGGGCCTTTCTGTAGCGTGATTCACTGAGTCTGAGGCGCTCTCTCTGGTGTCTGCTGTCCGTAATATCCACATGGGTCCCGACAACTCTGACACGTTCCCCGTTGGCATCCTTATATATGTTCGACCTGGACAGGATATGAATCCAATGTCCGTCTTTATGCCGCATCTCAAATTCTACTTCAAACCGCTCGCGCTTCCCTTCAATAAGCTCCTTCATCATCTGCCAGGATTTTTCCACATCTTCAATTCTGGTAAGTTTTTCCCAGACCGAAAAATCATCAAGCAACCGCCCATTGGTATCCGTTAACCAATACCCGTCTATTGCCGCCTTGAGAATTGAACGATACCGTTTCTCGCTTTTCTGAATCTGTTTTCGATGTTCAATCTCTTTGATTCTTTTCATGCCGCTTTCAGAAATAACAGCAATCAAGCCTTTGATGAAATACAGGTAATTTTCAAGTTGTTCTCGTGCCCAGATCGGAACCTTTTTGACAGCCGCGATATAGGCTTCTTCATCGAACCCATATTTTTGGGCTTGGGTTCTAAAAAATTTCAGATCAGGTTTTTCGAGAAAAAATTGTCCAGTGAAAAAATTACCATAACTGAACGGCTTCCATTGCTCTCCTGTCTCGCTCATGTTGAAGGTGCCAGTGTGTTCTATGCTGATCGCTGCAACCACCGGCTGGCCCTCTTTCAAAACAGCACGAAAATAACGCTGAATCGGCTCAGGAAGCCCGTCCAATTCATGTGGATCATAAGATGTCGGGGCAATCGTGGCATTGTCTCCCCACGACACCTCCGACTGGGCACTTGACAAGTTCCGTCAGGCATTCGGTGCCACATATGTGGATGTGGATGCAGGACAACAGTATCGCTGCCGGACAGGGCCTTGCCTGAAAAATGCCTTGACATTTTGAATTCTGTTCAGTATCTTTAATTATTAATGTTTCGTTTAGAAAATATGTTTGTAAAAAATATTTACAGAAAAATTTTTTACAAATGTTAGAATCAACCATACAAAACAAAAAAAAAGGATTTGGTTATGTGCGGTATAGCAGGATGTTTTGGTGTCAAGGATGAAAAAACCATTAATCAGATGCTGGATGCGCTGACGCATCGGGGACCTAATGACAGGGGCATTCACAGTGGTGGCAATTTTACGTTGGGACATACCCGTCTGTCCATTGTGGATGTCGCCACCGGCCATCAACCAATTCTGACCTCTGACGGCCAAAAGGGCATCATTGCCAATGGTGAAATATACAATTTTAAAACGCTGCGGGCCGGGTTGACGTCCAAATATGCGTTCAAAACCCAGTCGGATACGGAAACCATTCTTCACCTGTACCAGGAATTCGGCCCCTCCTGCATTGAAAAGCTGGACGGCATGTTCGCCTTGGCCCTGTTTGACGGAGACAATTTTCTGCTGGCCCGGGACCCTGTGGGAATCAAGCCCCTGTATTACGGGTATATTGACGGAAAACTGTATTTTACGTCAGAACTGGGTGCCATGAGCCTTGCCGGTGTGGAAGAGGTCCATGAGTTTCCCGCCGGATACTATTACACACCTGCAGAAGGCTTTGTACAGTTCTACAAGGTGCCGCAGGTAAGAGACCACATGATGACCCAAAAAGACACCGCCGCCAAGGCAATACGGGAGACATTCATCAAATGTGTGAAAAAACGGCTTCTGGCCGACCCGGAAATTCCGGTGGGATCTTTCTGCAGCGGGGGGCTGGACAGCAGCCTGGTGGCTGCCATTGCCGCGGATGAAATTCCCCATCTTCACACCTATGTGGTGGGTATGAAGGACCAGGACGGAAACCTCAGCGATGATATCAAGGCGGCCAGGATCGCTGCCAAACATATCGGCTCCACCCATCATGAGTATCTTTTTACCGAAGATGATTATTATGAAGCATTGCCTGTTGTCATCAACAAACTGGAAACCTATGATCCCTCTCTGGTCCGGTGTGCCGTGCCCTGTTATTTTACCTGCAAGGCTGCGGCTGAACACTGCACAGTCGTGCTGACCGGTGAAGGGGCGGACGAGGTCTTTACCGGGTATCACTACATGAAGCATTTTCCGGTTGACAAGCTCAATCTGGAGGCCCGGCGGTGCATTCAAAATCTGCACAACATCAACCTGCAGCGGGCCGACCGCATGGGCATGCTGTTCAGCCTTGAGCTGCGCGTACCGTTCCTGGATGTGGAAATGATAAAGCTGGGGATGCAGATACCGCCGGAACTGAAAATACAGGAGCACAATGGGGCCAAAATAGAAAAATGGATCCTCAGGGAAGCGTTTCAGGATACCGGATACCTGCCGGACGAAATTTTATGGCGGTACAAAGTGCAGTACACCCAGGGTGCCGGCTGCGAAGATCTTGGAGAACGGCTGGCCAACCAGATGAGCGACGAAGAGTTTGAAGAGATCAAAGCAAAGAATCCCAAAGCCGTCATCAACAGCAAAGAAGCGGCCTATTACTTTAAAATTTTCAGGCAGTATCACCCCCAGGATTCCATTCTCAACTCCATCGGCATCTGGACGGGGTTCGATTTTGCCGAGGAAAGGGAAAAAGTCAAAGGCACGGTGGATGGCGATCTAAAACACAACTGGTCTGAAACCGAAACAGCAGTCTAATTGAAACCGTTCCACCCCTTACTGTATCAGGATTCCGATGCCAGTGCCGCGGCGGACTGGCATTCCCAATGCAGCTGAGCGGCTGCTCAAATCCCCGTGAGAATTTCGGGGATTTGAGCAACTGATTGTTGGATTTCAGACGGAATCTGCATGGGTGATCGCCCCTGTCTGTTATTGATTCGCTTATATGCGCCAGCAAATCTTCACAATCCAGTCTCTCCAGAAATGCACGAACCGGTTGTAGTGCATCACGTAACATGTTAGCATTCCCGTAATACACAAATTGAACAGAGGAACATACTGAAACACATGCCCGCCATGGAACCAGGATGTCTGGCAGAGCTGGTTATGCTGTAGGAGGAAACGTGATGCAAGGAGGTTTGTTTTTGCTGCTGGCGGTTGCTTTTTCCAGCGGGGTGGCCCTGAGCATGAAGGCCGCAAATATCAGGGGTGTGAACCTGTGGCAGTTTCTGGCCGTCAATTATGTGGTCTGCACCGGGGGGCTGCTGGCCTGGGGCGCCTGGAAAACGCTGCTGTCCAACCCGCCCCTCGTCTGGGGCCTGGGGATCTTCACCGGGGTCATGTATGTGCTGTGTCTGTGGCTGTTCAACCAGGCCATCACAGCCGGGGGCCTGGCGTTGTCCACAACACTTATGCGGTTGTCCGCCGCCGTTCCCACCCTGGGATCATTGATATTTTTCAAAGAGACCGCCGGTTATCTGCAGGCGGCCGGGATCGGTCTGGCGTTTTTGTGCCTGCCCCTTGCCGGCAACGAACCGCTCCGGCTGGGCCGGGGCGTAAAAACCGCCTTGAAGGGCATAAGCTGGGGGCTGCTTCTGTTCGCGGCATACGGTGTCACGGATTTTGTTTTCAAAATCCAGGCGGAACTGGCACCTGCAGCCGATCACAAGGCATTCATGGCCACCATTTTCGGTACAGCCCTGGTGCTGACCCTGCCCAGGCTTTTGAACAGGGACCGCATCAACCGGACCTGCCTGACCTGGGGCGCGACACTGGGGACCACCAATGTCCTGGCCACCTATTTCTGGATTCAGGCCCTGTCGCATCTGCCCGGCTCCACGGCCTATCCCACGCTGGGCCTCGGGGTGATCGCTGTCACCACCCTGTTCAGCCTTCTGTTCTGGAAAGAGCCCCTGCGGCCCGCCAATTATCTGTTCCTGGCCATGGCCTCCACGGCCGTGTTTCTGATCAACGTGGGATAACCTTCAAGAAGGAGTGACATAGCTGATACATGTTTTTGCCCACATTTACCACGGTTTTTTCCGCTGTCTTCCAGGTTTTTATCATTTCGGCTGCCGCCGGGGTGCTGGTGAGAACAAAGATTGTTTCCCAGGCCCATATTCAGGCGCTTTCTGCTGTGACCGTCAACATATTTCTGCCCTGCCTGATTGTGGTCAAGACCGTAAGCCAGTTTGATCCAGCCGGCTTTACCCTGTGGTGGATACTGCCGTTGTCCGGGGTGCTGATCGCCCTTGCAGGGCTTGGCATGGCTGTACTGCTGTTCGGCACAGATCCCGGAAAACAGCCGTTTGTTTCTATGGCAAGCTTCCAGAATGCGGTGTATATTGTGCTGCCCATCGGCCAGCTGGTCTATCCGGATCAGTTCGACCGGCTGGCCCTTTTCTGTTTTCTGCTAATCCTGGGACAGTCTCCCATCATGTGGAGCGTGGGAAAGGTACTGGTGAGCGGCAGGCGGGATGCAGCTATCATGTGGAAGGATTTTGTCACCCCACCCCTGGTTGCCACCCTGGCGGCCATATTTCTGGTGGTTTCCGGAACCTCGGCCATGCTGCCCCAAAACCTGTTGTCCGCCATGGACCTTCTGGGCCAGGCCACTGTGCCCCTGGCTGTTTTCATTCTGGGGGCCACCCTGGGGAGCATCGCCCTGAAAGATATGCCGCCGCTCCCGGATGTTTTCCGGGTGGCCGGAGTAAAGTTTGTCCTGGTGCCGGGTACGGCCTTTGCCGTGATGTACGGCCTGGATCTTTACCAGACCCTGCCGTTGTTCTGCAGCCTGATCATCCTGCAGACATCCTCTCCGCCGGCCACCAACCTGATCCTCATGGTGCGGAATTACGGAGGAGATACCCAGGTTGTTGCCAGCATGATGCTGCTCCAGTACCTGGTATGCATCATTGCCATGCCCCTGTGGCTGTCCCTGTGGCACATGGCTGCCGGATAAGCCTTTGGAAAGGATCGCATTATGACCACCTGAAACAGAAAAAGGATGCAAATTTCCCCGGAAGACGCCGCACTTTTTTTAAAGGGCCCTTCCAGGGAAAGCATCCGGATTTAATTTTTTAAAGAAAACTGCAAAGCACAGACCCGGTTAGAGCCAAGGGGCCTGCTGTCAAGAAAAAAGATTAGCTGTTGGATTCCCGCTGCTGCCAGATACTGATACCCGAATCTGATATTTTATCCCTGACCCATGCAGCCTGCCGCCTGACCAGATTGGCGGGGACAGACCCCAGTTCTTTGACACTTTCCCACAGTTGACTGAACAGATTCAGCGTTAATCCAAAAAGAGCGAAGGAAACGATAGTGAAATGCGCCAGAACCTGATTTTCATCAGATTGAGTATTATTGATTGATTGAATGATTGGTGTGGATTTCTCCATTTGTTCCTCCTTGTCTAAAGTTAACATGTGCATGTTGGCGCCTTTTGTACATTGGAAAAGACTTGGCGCTGAAACATTGCTCGTGTGAATATTTTCTATATGAAATATCTCACGTTGAAACGTTCCTGTCAAGGAAAAATTTATTTTTTTTCATTCAGCGTGACACTGACCTTATCCCGACCTGTGCTGAAACAGACAAAACCTGTTATACAGCAACGGTAGCACTTATTGTCTCAGGATCATTCCAGAAACGATTTGCCGGTATTTTTCACTGTATGGTTGTCTCTCATGTAGTTGGCCTGGCTGCCGTTGCGCATGATCGCATCCAGCCCTTCCGAATCATAGGACTCCACCTGGAAGTCCGGGGCCTGGTCCGGTGTGGTCTGACGGCACAATTCGATATGCCGCTCCAGTTTGCCGATGGAAAAGGAGACCAGCTCCTTTAAAAATCCGAAACTGTGCCGCATCTGGTGAAACCCGTATTTTTTCATGAGTGCGTACCCGGTGACAGCTTCTTTTTCGGCAATCTCGTTGGGATGCTCCTGGCTGGTGGTGCAGGCCGTCTGGATGGAGGGCAGATTCAGCCGTTTGTTGACCTTTTCCATGATCAGGTTGGCAATGTTAAAGGAGGTCAGCCCGAGGTTTACCGCATAATTGTCCTTGATACTGGCAATGGAAGGCAGGCCGGCATGGACCACCATGATCCCGGGATTGACCACCTGGGCCAGGGTAATGCCGAACAGGGCTTCGGCATGGGTCAGGGTGATCAAGCTGGACATGGAATAGGGACCGGACAGCCCGGCCATGGGCATGGTGGAAACATAGATGGGAATCCCGTTTTTCACGCAGGACAAAAATGGCGGAATCATACTGTCGATGATGTTCAAAGGGCTGTTGATGATGGAAAACTGGATGGTGAATTTCCCCCGGGTTTCATGAATCTGCCGGGCCTTTTCTATGCCCGCTTCCGTGACTGCGGCAGCATACACCGGTTTGTCGCAGTTTTCGATAATGGTTTCCATGACCTTGACTTCCTGTTTGGGAACCAGCACCCCTCTGGCCATAAAATCGATCACATCGGTCTGATTGACGATGCGGGCGATCTGTGCAATATGGTCGAATGTCGGTTGAATCAGCTCCCGAGTGGTGTCGTCATACACAAAGGGGGCTGTACCGCCCACACCAAAGGCATTTTCCCTGATCCAGTACTGATCCCGTTTGGGCGTGTCGGCAAGGGCCTGTTCCACCAAAGGAGACAGCACATGCAGGTGCTCGGTGGTGTCATCATAGGCGGCCATGCCCGTTCCTTCCAGAATCTGTCTGATTTCCGGGGAACTGCAGCGCACACCGGTTTCTTCCAATACCCGCAACGCATCCTGATGGATCTGGTCCAGATATTCATTGCTCACTAAATTCATTTATTTTCCTCTTTCGTTGATGGTGAATGTCATCCCGTCCCAGGCGAACACCATATTGTCAAAGCCCGCCTCAAGGGCACGGTAATCTGTAAAACTGCGGTGCCAGTATTCCTCCAGGTGGATAAACACCACCTGTTCTGCCTGTATCCGCCGGCTCAGGGCAACGGTCTGCTCAAACGTGTACAGGGTTTTCCTGGATATGTGATCATCCGGATACACAAACCCGTGTCTCAACCCGGTTTCGAACAGACCCGGCTGGATGAACAGCACATCCGGGTGCTG
>JAABTU010000499.1 GCA_011389715.1 Desulfotignum sp. | reverse complement strand
GGTATATTCCCATGGCCCAGGACCTGACAGCAGAAGCCGACTCAGGCGGACACACGGACAACCGGCCGGCCCTGGCGCTTTTGCCCACCATGCTTTCCCTGAAAGACCAGTTCATGGCGCAGTTTCGCTATCCTTTGCCTTTGTGCGTGGGACTGGCCGGCGGCATTGCCACCCCGGAATCGGCAGCCGCCGCATTCGGCATGGGAGCGGCCTATGTTCTGACCGGCTCCATCAACCAGTCCTGTGTGGAAGCAGGCATCAGCAGCCAGGTCAAAGAGATGCTGTGCCAGGCGGAACAGGCGGATGTGGCCATGGCCCCGGCAGCGGACATGTTTGAAATAGGGGCCCGGGTACAGGTGTTGAAACGGGGCACCCTGTTTGCCTTGCGGGCGGAAAAACTGTATCAGCTGTACCGGGCACATGACAGTTTTGCACAGATCCCGGAAGCAGCACGGCAGGAAATAGAAACCAAATTTCTGCAGACAGATTTTGAAACCGCCTGGCAGTCCACGAAAGATTTTTTTGCCGCCAGGAACATGCACACCCAGATCGACAAAGCCCGATCCGATGCCAAACACAAGATGGCCCTGGTGTTCCGGTCCTATCTGGGCCAAAGCTCCCGGTGGGCCATCCAGGGAGCCCCCGGACGCAAAATGGATTACCAGATCTGGTGCGGCCCTGCCATGGGGGCATTCAACCAGTGGGCACAAAACAGTTTCCTTGCCGGACCTGAAAACCGCAAAACCGCAGATCTGGCCTTCAACCTATTGTTCGGGGCCTGTGTCATCACCCGGGCCATGTTTTTGAAGACCCAGGGCATTGCCCTGCCCATGGGCGCGGCATCAGTGAAGCCCATGAAAAAAAAGGAGATTCTGGCCCTGGCCGGCCCCGGCTCTCATTCAAAATCTGCAGGCCCGGGTATGTAAAAGTTTTGTCAAAAACCCTTGCCAGCAGGTGATTTACAAGATCCAGGCCTGTATATTCAGTGACAACATCTTGATTATATAATACCCATGCCCTGCCGGGCACAACAAAGAACGAAAGCCTTCACCCATAAAGTATTAGCTTAACACTTAAAACTTAACACTTTCAAAAGATTGTTTCATGAGACAGGACACCCCCCAGACCACCGACATCGCCATCATCGGCATGGGATGCATTTTTCCCGGATCCTTTCATCTCAAAGATTTCTGGCACCTGCTGTTCAACGGCACAGATGCCATTGCAGATATCCCGGAGGACACCCACTGGCAGATCACAGATTTTTTTGACCCGGATCCCTCCCGGCCGGACCACACCTATTGCCGCAGGGGCGGATTTATCCCGAAAATCAGTTTTGATCCGGCTGCCTTCGGCATGCCCCCCAACAACATCACAGCCACTGACACAGCCCAGCTGCTGGGCCTGGAAGTGGCAAAAATGGCCCTGGAAGATGCCGGGTACCCAAAAGAGCATGCTTTTCTCTCCCGGGCCAGGGTCAATGTCATTTTGGGGGTCACCGGCACCCAGGAGCTGGTGATTCCCCTGGGGGCACGGCTTGGCCATCCCATATGGAAAAAAGCCCTGGATGCGGCCGGCATTGCTTCTGACCAAAAAAAACAGGTCCTGGACTTGATCCAGTCATCCTATGCCCAGTGGCAGGAAAACTCTTTTCCTGGCCTGCTGGGAAATGTGGTTGCCGGCAGAATCGCCAACCGGTTCAACCTGTCCGGCACCAACAGTGTCAGTGATGCTGCCTGCGCCAGCTCTCTTTCCGCCATGCATACGGCGGTGATGGAACTGACCGCACACAAATGCGACATGTCCATCACAGGCGGGGTGGACTGCCTGAACGATATTTTCATGCACATGTGTTTTGCCAGAACCGGTGTTCTCTCCCGCACCAGCGATGCACGCCCGTTTTCCAAAGATGCGGACGGCACTGTGCTGGGTGAGGGTATCGGCATGCTGGTGCTCAAGCGCCTTGCAGATGCGCAAAAAGACAAAGACCGGATTTATGCCGTCATCAAGGGGATGGGGACATCCAGTGACGGAAAGACCTCTGCCATTTATGCCCCGGATGCAAAAGGCCAGCATAAGGCACTGCAGGATGCCTATGGCCGGGCCGGTATCGACCCTGCCAGTGTGGCCATGATCGAAGCCCACGGCACCGGCACCCGGGTGGGGGACAAGGTGGAATTTTCCGCGTTGTCTTCCTGTTTTGGTGCACAAAAAGCAAAAAACAGCATTGCCATCGGTTCGGTAAAATCCATGATCGGCCATACCAAGGCGGCCGCCGGTGCCGCCGGCATCATCAAAGCGGCCCTGGCCCTGCACCACAAGGTTATCCTGCCGACCCTGAAGGCTGACATGCCCGACCCTGAGCTGGATATCAACAACTCCGCCTTTTACCTGAACAACCGGTCCAAACCCTGGGTGCCGGGATCCTCAGATGCAGGCCCCAGACGGGCAGGCATCTCAGCATTCGGCTTCGGGGGCAGCAATTTTCATGCAGTCCTGGAGGAACATGATGCCAAAAAATCCCATGTCTCCTGGGATGGTTCCGTGCAGATTGCCGCATTTTCAGCCCCTGATACGCCCGGTCTTCTGGAAAAACTGAACGCTTTTGAAACACAGATCACCCCGGATCAGGGCATGGACGGCGGGGAAAAATCCCGGCTTATCGCCTGGCAGGCGGCAGCATCCAGAAAATCCTTTTTACCTGACCAAAAGATGCGCCTGCTCATGGTGCTGCACAGGGACACCGATCCCGGTGCCCTGCTTGACCAGGCCCGGACAGTGGTGGAAAATCAGGGCCCCTCCCGGGAACAGATCTATTATGGTGCTGGTCCTGCCCGGGGAAAGCTGGGATTTTTGTTTCCCGGCCAGGGCAGCCAGTACCCTGATATGGGAAAAGACCTGTTTGCCGTATTTCCGGAAGCCATGGAGGCACTGGCTCTTGCCCAGAAAATTTTCAAAGAACATGCCGGTGATACCCTGACCCGAAAGGAAGCCAGCCAGGAGCTGACCGATTTCATGTTTGCATTGCCCGGTCATGTCCAGGACAGGTCTGTGTCAGAATCTAAACTGCGGCACACACAGGTGGCCCAGGTGGCCATTGGTGCGGTCTCCCTTGCCATGACCCTTGTGCTGCGCAGGTTCGGCATCCTGCCCCACATGGCCTGCGGCCACAGTTTCGGGGAGCTTTGTGCCATGCATGCAGCCGGATGGATAGACAGCAGCACCCTGTTGACCCTGGCAGCTGTCCGGGGAAAACATATGGCAGCTGCCGGCCGGACCGGGTCTGACAGCGGCAGCATGCTGGCTGTCCAGGCCGAGATCCCGGCCATTGAAGCCCTGCTTTCAGATCTGGGCCTGGACCTGGTATTGGCCAACCGCAACAGCCCGAACCAGGGGGTCGTATCAGGCCCCACCCCGGACATTGAAAAAGCGGCCAAAGCATGCAGAAAACACAAAATCCGGGCGGTGAAACTGCCGGTGGCAGCCGCCTTCCACAGCCATCTGGTGGCAGATGCAGCCAAACCCTTTCACGCGTTTGTGGCAGACCAGGCCATTGTGCCCACCGAGATCCAGGTGCTGTCCAACACCACGGGCAAGCCCTATGAGACCGATCCGGAAAAGATCCGGTCTGTTCTGGGCCACCAGCTCATGCATCCGGTGCGTTTCATGGAAAACATTGAAACCATGCACAAAAACGGGGTGTCTTTGTTTATAGAAGCCGGCCCCAAAACCGTATTGACCGGGCTGGTGAACCGGATTCTGGATGCAGATGCTGCCACTGCAAAGGGCATGGATGCCTCCTGCGGCAAAAAATCCGGACTGGCAGACCTGGCCGGAGTATTGTGCACCATTGCTGCAAAAGGATTTTGCGTGGACCTCACCCAGTGGGAAGATCCGGTAAAACTGCCGGAACCCAAACGTATGCGGGTCCTGTTGTCCGGGGCCAATCCCAGACCCGCCCCCATAAAAGCCCCTGCACCTGTAAACGCGACAACACCTTGCAAAACACCTGCACCTAATAGAACAACACAGCCTGGATCCGAAAACACGCCGGAAACCCCAACCCCACTGGAAAGTGCAAAACTATCTGAAACCGGAAAACCATTGGAAGGTGCAAAAACACCTGCACCCGGAAAAATGCAGACACCGGAAAAGGAACAGGTTTCCACAAATAAAAATTATAACAATCCCGCCCCGGGGTCACAGCAAGCCCGACCAGATACACCCGGGGCACTGCAACAAGGATATAATATGCACACCCCTTCTGATATGCCCCCTTCTGCCCCCCAAAATGCCATGCACCTGGTGATGAAAGGGCTGGAATCCATGCAGGCCCTGCAGGCCCAGACAGCCAGAACCCATGAAAAATTTCTTGAAACCCAGGCCCAGGCCAGCCACACCCTGGCCGCCATCATGGAACAGACACGCCAGTTCATGGCTGCCCCGGGCACACCTTCTGCAGGCCCGGCCCCGGGTTCTTTGCCGGATTTCCAATCCCCATCCCAGGCGCCACAGCATACGTATTACCAGCATACCCCACCCGGCAGGGTCAATGGGGAAACCCCGAAGCAGATGCCCCAGACACCTTTTGTGCAGACCAGTGAAGCCGCCTCCTATGTGTCAACTGCTTTCCAGGATGATGCAGGTCTTCGTGATCATGCAGGTTCCCGTAATGAAGCAAATACCCATGATACAGCACCCAGTAACGCAGGCTTCAGTGATTCCGGTTTCCGTGATACAGCTACCCATGCTGCAGACTTCAAAAATACCGGTTTCCGTAATTCAAATGCCAAAGATTCAGGCCTTTCTTCTGAACAAACAGACTCCAGGCCCGGGCAGACACAGGACCTGCCGCCAGCAGCACATGCTGAACCGCATGATGTTGTAACGCCTGATGCGGCACGCCCTGTCCATGCAACGGTGCCAAAACCCCGTATACCTGACATCCAGACGGTTCTGTTTGATACTGTAAGCCGGCTCACCGGATTTCCGGAAGAGATGCTGGAACCGTCCATGGACATTGAATCCGACCTGGGCATTGACTCCATCAAAAAAGTGGAGATCATCTCTGAACTGGAAAAGCATCTGCCCGACACCAGCGGGCTTACCACGGAAAGTATCGGATCTGTCAGAACCCTCACAGACATCTGCCAGGCCATTGCAGCACAGGCACCGGCTATAGATGACGGCACGGAAAAACTTTCAAGCACAGACAAGGCTTTTGAAGCACAAACTGACAGCAGCAGCACACAAGCGCTCTTTCATGCGCAGCAGCCTGCTGACCGCAGCACACAGACATCTTCCCATACACAAACACCTGCTGACACAAAAACACACCTTGAAGCTGCACCAGAGGGTGATATGCTTTTTGCTTCAAAAACTGCAGCAGATCCCGGTCCGGATGCAGCCCCGGTGGCGGGTACACCCCAAACCGCAGAAATCACAAAGATCCTGGTGGATACCATCAGTGAACTTACCGGATTCCCCCAAGAGATGCTGGAGCCCGGCATGAACCTTGAATCCGACCTGGGCATAGATTCCATCAAACGGGTGGAGATTTTGTCCAGACTGGAGCAGGCTCTTGGGGACGGGGCCGGGGGCCTGTCCGGAGAGGCCATGGCAAAACTCAAAACCATACAGGATATCGTCAATTTTCTGGAACAAACCGAACCTGAAACACAGGCTCCGTTAAAAAAAAACCCTTTTTTACCCGAAAAACAGCCGAAACATACAAACGCACCACCTGATCTGATCCGCCGGGAAATTGTCCTGACACCATATCCCATCCAGCAGATCCGGTTTTTTAACGGGTCCCGGATCCAGGTACCTGAAAACAAAAAAATATATATTACCCGGGACCAGCCCGGCGTTGCCCGGCTTCTTGAAAAAGAGTTTACAAACCAAGGCCTTGCTGCTCAAATCATTGACATCGGTTCTGACAATATCCCGGAACTGCCGGATGCTGCCGGCATTGTCATTGTCCAGGACAAATGGGACAGCGCCCGGGAAAAATGGGACAGCAAAGATGCACCGGATGCCACAGATTTTATAAAGTCCGCTTTTGCACTGGTCCACAAAAATGCGGCCCACCTCATGGCATCCGCCCGGCAGAAAGGGGCATTTTTCACGACCATATCCTTTTCAGGGGGCAGTTTTGGATTTGACGACGCAGCATTTGCCACCCACCCGGTGTACGGGGGGCTGGCAGGGCTTGCAAAAACCGCCCGCCTGGAATGGCAGGATGTTCTGTGCCACGCCCTGGACATGCCCTGTGACATGAAGGCCTGCAAAACCCTTGCAGAACCGGCTGCTGCTTTGATGATGACCAACGGTGCCGTGGAAATGGGACTTTTCGGCGACAACTGCTTGATCCCGGCCCTGAAGGTGTCCCCTGTCAAAAAGGGGAAACCAGGCCTGACTGCCAAAGATGTGGTGGTGATTTCCGGCGGCGCAAAAGGGGTAACAGCTGCCTGTGCCGTTGCCCTGGCAAAAGCCTGTGCACCTGCCATTGCCCTTGTAGGGCGTTCGCCGGCCCCTCTTGAAGAACCACAATGGGCACAGGACATCACGGACCAGGCCCTGCTGAAAAAAGCGATTCTCACCCATGCATTTGCCGGGCAGAAGCCCAGACCCGCAGACGTTGAAAAACTATACCAGGCCATCTGCGCCGGCCGGCAGATCCGCCGTACCCTGGACCGGATCCGGTCCCATGGGGCACAGGCTGCCTACTGGTCCACAGATATCCGGGACACCAGGGCACTGCACAGGACCATGGATGATATCAGGCAGCGGTTCGGGCCGGTGACTGCTGTTATTCACGGTGCAGGTGTGCTGGAAGACAAACTGATCGCTGAAAAAAAACCGGAACAGTTCAACCGGGTATTTGACACCAAAGTAGCGGGACTGCATGCCCTTGTTGATGCCACGGCAAAAGATCCACTCAAATATATGATACTGTTTTCATCCATTGCCGCCAGAACCGGAAACCCGGGCCAGTGCGATTATTCCATGGCCAATGAGGTGCTCAACAAAACCGCAGGCCACCTTGCCCGAAAAAATCCCTGCTGCAGGTACCTGGCCATCAACTGGGGCCCCTGGGACGGGGGCATGGTGCATGACGGTCTGAAACGTGAATTTGCAAAAAAAGGGGTGGGCCTGATTCCACTTGCGGCAGGGTGCAGCCAGCTGCTCCTGGAGATGGAAAATACTGATCCTTACCCTGTGGAAATCGTGATCACGGCCCCGGGCCGGGACCAGGAAAAAAAAAAGACACCAGTACTGTCACAGGTGACGGAACTGGCCGTCAGCAGGGACAATCTGCCTGTTCTTGACAGCCACAGAATCAACCATGAACCAGTGGTCCCTTTTGCCCTGCTGGCAGAGGTGATGGCCCATGCAGCGGAAAAAAACAATCCCGGTCTGGTGTTTGCCGGCATCGATGACATGCGGCTGCTCAAAGGGATCAGGCCCAAAGACAGCCGGATAGATGTGGCTGTAAACCTGGGAAAGTGCACCCCTGCTGATACCGGGTTCACGGCCCTGGCCAGCCTGACATCGGCCGGTGACGGCAGACAGAGACACACCCATACCACAGCCACGGTAATATTGAAAGACACCCTGCCGGAACCACCGGTATTATCTACCTGGGGCCGAATGGAACTGGCACCCGCGAAAATATCTGCCAAAAAAGCCTATGAAACCATATTATTCCACGGCAAAGCCCTCCAGGCAATCGATGCTGTCACCGGCATATCCAGCAAAGGCATTGCCGTAACCGCATCCCCTGGCCCTTCACCGGACCAATGGTTCACAACACCTTTACAAAAAAACTGGGTCACAGATCCCCTGCTGCTGGATGCAGCCTTCCAGGCCGCCATTATCTGGACCTGGGAAACCCGGGGCCAGGTCTGCCTGCCGGCCTTTTTTGCCAATCTGCGCATATATGCATCTTTTCACCGCCCGCAAGATGGTGGGAACAATGGAAACAAGAATGCCCGCAACAGCCGCAGCCAGGACAGTCACGCCGATTATAAGCGCATCCATATCCTGTTCACGGTGAACGAAAACACAGAACACAGCATCAAAGGATATTTCACCTTTCTGGATGCAGACAACACGGTTGTGGCCAGCATCACCGGATTTGAGGCGGTTGTGGACAGCACGCTGCACAAAAAATTCAAACCTGATCCCCTGTTTGACAGACCGGCCATTCTGCAGTTTGCCCAAGGCGATCCCTCTGCGGCGTTCGGTGAAAAATACACGGTGTTTGACAAAGAAAGACAGATTGCCAGGCTGCCCAGGCCCCCCTATTTTTTCATGGACCGGGTCCTGACAGCCGACCATGCCCAATGGGTCATGCAGCCCGGCGGGTGGATCGAAACCCAGTATGATGTCCCTGCAGATGCCTGGTATTTTACAGCCAACCGCACCGACACCATGCCTTTTTGCATCCTGCTTGAGATCGCGCTGCAGCCCTGCGGGTGGCTGGCAGCCTTTGCCGGATCTGCGCTGCACAGTGATGCGCGCCTGCATTTCCGCAACCTGGGGGGAAAGGCTGTGTTACAGGCCAACCTCACAAAAGAGGTCGGAACCCTGACCATCCGCACCCGAATGACGGATGTCTCCACAGCCGGGGGCATGATCATCCAGACTTATTCCTTTCAGGTTCTCAACAAAGGACAGATAATTTACCAGGGCACCACCAGTTTCGGATTTTTTTCCGCCCGGGCCCTGGCTGAACAAAAAGGTATCCGCAGCAGCAAGCTGATACCGGACAATATCTCTTACCCGCAGGACAACTCTGCTTCCTTGCAGAGCAACACATCTTCCCGGCAGGAGGATACTTCTGCAAGACATCGCCAAAATACCGGCGACAGTCCGGACACGGAAATACCTGCACATTACCTGGACCTGAAAAAGGCTGAAGATCACTGCCCGGAACCGGTCATGGTGTTTGCAGACGATGCCCCCCTGACACCGGATGATCCGGACACCAGCCCTGACACCGGGATGCCGGCCAAAGCCCTGCGCATGATCGATACCATTGATGTGATTGACCTGGACGGGGGCAGATTCGGCAAAGGATATATCCGGGCAGCCAGAAAAAACAATCCAGAAGAGTGGTTTTATGATGCCCATTTTTACCAGGACCCTGTCTGCCCGGGGTCTCTTGGGATTGAATCTTTTCTGCAGACCATGCGGTATTATCTGGTAAAAAAATACCAGATTGATCCCCGGGCCTTTACCCCCCGGCTGATTTCAGAACAAAACCATGAATGGATCTACCGGGGCCAGATCATTCCAGGCAAACAGCTGATCCAGGTGCATACCCATATCCGGGAGACTGCTTCTGTCCGGGAGACTGCCGTGACTGACAGGTATGAAGTTGTGGCGGACGGAGCCCTTACCGTGGACGGCATCTGCATATATGAAATGAAACACTTTGGTGTAGCGTTTGTTCCTGTTTCATAATTCACAAAAAAAAGCGGGATTTTGCAATAATTTTTGATGATTTGATTCGGTTTCTATCGCACACTAATATAAGTCCGGGGTTGGACCCAATACCAAAAAGCGGTTACTTGTCGTCATAAGGCCCGTTTTTTCAAGATTTAGACCACCAATATTGGGATGAAAAAGTCTGGCAATGGTTGCACCGATTCCAAAATACAAAAAGCCCTGATTGTTTATGATAAACAATCAGGGCTTTGTAAAAATAATATGGAAAATTTCTGGTATTGATAATCCTTGATCAGAAAAAAGGGTACCGGTGATGTAACCAGCCGCGCCTGTAGCCTTCGCGTAAATCAGAAAACGTTCTCGCGGGCTGGTTAACCGTTTGGTTCGGCAATTACGCAAATTGAAGTTTTAGCCTTTTCCCAAGGGCAACAGCAACATTTTCCAAAGTCAAAAGAGTTACTGAAGAATTTTTGGGATCCAACAATCTGTCTACCGAAGAACGGCTTGTTCTCATCATTTTTGCCAAAGCGGTTTTTGAGATATTCTGTAATTCCATTTCTTGCTTAATTTGATAAGCAAGTACTCTCTTTAGAGCAGTTGCTTCAGCTTCAGCCATTAGACCCTCTTCCTGAAGAAAACTGTCAAAACTGCTTCCGATATGCTTACCTTCCATTTTAATCCTCCTGATACTCTTTCAACCTTGACAGAGCTGTTTTTAATTCGTTTTTTGGAATCTTTTGGGATTTTTTAATGAAACCATGCAACAAAATCATGACATTTCCATCAATTGTAAATAAAACTCTGGCAATTCCATTTGGGAATTTAGAACGTACTTCCCATAAAAACGGTTTAATTTTTTCAACTAAAGGCATGCCAAGAGGCCATCCGAACT
>JAABTU010000498.1 GCA_011389715.1 Desulfotignum sp. | reverse complement strand
ATCGATCTCAATGGGCAGGCTTTCCATGTCCACAGGCACGTCAAGCGCTGTGGGTAGCTTGTAGTCATGCCAGTTCCGGTTGCACAATTTGCCGGTCTGTCGAACATCCAGCTGCCGGAACTCGGTCATGCCGAAGCCGATACCCATGACAATGCCACCAAAAACCTGGTTGTCATAGGTGAGCCTGTCCAAAACCCGGCCGCTGTCATTGGCACTCAAAAACCGCAGAATCTGCATTTCACCGGTTTTGGTGTTCACCTCAAGCTCACAGAACTGGGCCGCAAACGGATTCACACTCTTTTTGGGGGGATTGGGGCCCCGATAGCCTACCCCCACAACCACACCCCTTTTTTTCAGGCGGCTGACATCGGTTATCTTTATCCGTTTGTTTTTGTCATTTCTGGATATGATTTCAGCGCCTTCATAATCAAGATCTTCTGCTGGCAAATTGAGGTCTTCTGAGGCCATTTCAAGGAGCTGCCTTTTGACGGCAATCGCGGCGTTACGCACAGTGGGAGACTCGGTGGGAACTGTTTTGCTGCCGCCGGAGGGCGTTGCATACTGGGTGGTTTCCGTGTCTGCATGTTCAATCTGAATGACTTCCGGCGCAACCCCGAGTTCCTCGGCCGCAACCAGCGCCATCACGGTTTTGGTGCCGGTGCCGATATCACTGGCGCCCATGTTCAGGTTCACTGATCCGTCCCGAAAGAGTTTTATAATGACCGTGGATGGGGGACCGCCCCCCCCCACGAACCAGACACAGGCCCCCATTCCCACACCGCGTTTGATATGGGTATCGGTTTGATTGTGCGCGCTTGCACGTTCTACCGCCTTTTTCCACCCGAATTGTTCAGCGCCTTTCTCGATACACTCCTTAAGGCCGGATGTGGTATAGGGCTGGTTGCGTCCCTGGCTGATAACGGGAATATTTTTCAACCGCAGTGCAACCGGATCCATGCCGATTTTTTCAGCAAGGTCATCCATCATCTGCTCCAGGGCCCAGCTTGCCTGGGGATGCCCGGGTGCACGAAACGGACGGGCCGGCCCTGCGTTGATATAGACATCTTTGGATATGCACCGGACATTGTCACACGCATAAAGATCGCGAATCAGCCAGTCCACCAGTGCGGTACCGCCTGCAGGATATGCCCCGCTCGGACCTGTGCAGGTAAAATCACAGGCAGTAAGGGTCCCGTCCTTTTTCACCCCGGCTTTCAGGTGCATGGTGCTGGCCGGCCGGTTGCCCACACACAGATAGGTCTCTTCCCGCGATAAGATCAGCTTGACCGGACAACCCGTTTGCCTGGCCAGCAGTGCGGCAAACACCGTGTATTTACCCGGCTTGAGTTTGCTGCCGAATGCGCCGCCCATATAATGACCGATTACCCGCACCTTGGAAAGGGGCAGGTTAAGAATTTCTGCTATTTCCGACTGGATAGCATAAACACCCTGGGTGGATTCCCAGAGGGTCAACCGGTCTTTGTCCCAGCTGGCCACACATCCGTGAAGTTCCATTGGCGTATGAAGCTCACTCTGGGTGTCATACTGCTGCTCCAGAACCACATCTGCCGCATCAAACCCTTTGGCCACATCTCCACGTTCATATTCGTCCGTGCCCACCAGGTTACCGTTGTCATGAATGTTGGGTGCGTCTTCTGAAAGTGCCTTGTTGTGGTCTGCGACAAAGGGCAGCACCTCATATGCCACATCAATGTCGCGCACTGCATCCCATGCCTGAAAATGCGTATCCGCCGCCACTGCAGCCACTGCTTCTCCTTCAAACCGGCAGTGGGTATCAAACAGCGGGCCCAAATAATCATTGTATTTCCATTTGAGTTTTTTTGCCTCCGGGGTTTGTCCGGTGATCACCGCCCGGACCCCGGGCATTTTTTTGGCCCGGCTGACATCCAGTTTTGTAACATTTGCATGGGGATGGGGGCATCGGAGGATGGCCCCGTAAATCATATTGGGCCGCTTGATATCCGAAGGATAAACCGCTGCACCGCTGACCCGTTCATACGCGTCCACTCTGGGGATGCGTTTTCCCACCAGATGGGTTTGCTTCCAGAACCCCGGTTCTTCTCCCGCAGCCGGGGTCTCGGGTACAGAAAGGCCCTCGGTGTAGTACATATTATTTTGTTGTGCCATGATCCCCCCTATTATATTTTACGTTCGGCTGCGTTGCGGGCTGCCCGGAAAATATTGTTATACGCACCGCACCGGCAAAGGTTACCCGATACCCCGATGCGGATTTCATCCATCGATGGACGGGGTGTCTTTTCCAAAAGGCCGTGAACAGACATAATCTGGCCGGGCGTACAGTAGCCGCACTGAAACCCATCTTCTTCCACAAATGCGGCCTGCACAGGTCCCAGCTCTTCGCCCTGCATCAGTCCCTCCAGGGTTGTGATGTGACAGTTTTCCGCTTCCACTGCCAGTGTCATGCAGGCATAACGGGGAACACCATCCAAAAGCACTGTGCACGCACCGCATTCCCCCCGGCTGCAGCCTTCTTTGGTGCCGGTCAGGCCAATTACCTCCCGCAGAACATATAACAGGGTCCACCGCGGTTCCACCAGAACCGCCCGGTCCGCGCCATTGATATGGAGATTGATTTTCACGGTATCCTTTGCAGACAACAGTTTCTCAGGCGGTTCATTTCCCGGGGCAGCGGCCATGGCTGCCCCGCTTAAAGACGCGCCCACAGCACCGGTGCCCATGGCCTGTATAAATCCCCTGCGGGTCATGCCCTCTTTTCTGGCTAATTTATTATTGCTGTTTTGTGCGCCCATATTATCCCTCCTTGGTCTGGTACTGATTATAATCTGGACGGTTACGGCGGCAACCACCTTCTGTATTACGCAAATACCCCATCATACACAATCCATTTATGATGTTAATACATGAAATCCTGTATTTACCGGTCATTAATACAGTATTTGGCCATAACTTGATTAAACCTGTTAGTGCCTTACTCCTCAGTTCCTGTCAAAAAAACAAGAAAATGAGGAGGGGCAACTGGGTTGCGGGTTTCCCGCGTTAGATTATAAACAAATATCATATCAGTATCAGGTTAGAGATAACATTTGGATTTTGGAAGATTGTTTATGGTTTGGTCAACAAAAAGCCAGTTCTTATCCCTCAATGGTTAAGACAACAGAATATACAAAGCTGATTCTTATCACACTTGGCCTAATAACTCTTTTTCTCCTGATATCCCTGTTGTTGAAGTCAGCTGTGCAGGTACTGCTCTTAATTTTCACCGGTATCCTCTTCTCCATTTTTATCCGTGGACTGAGCAGTTTTCTATTCGGCAGGTTCAATCATCTGCCGGAAAATTGGAGTATAGCCATTACACTTTTTCTTCTGGTCATTGCATTCTTCGCCTTCTTCATTCTGCTGGCTCCGCAACTTGATGAACAGGGAAGGCAGATGGTAGAAAAGATTCCCGAGGCCTTTCAGAATCTCAGGGAGAAAATAAATCACGTGGACTGGCTCGATAATCTTTTCAGGTCCTTGGGCGGATCTTCTACTGATTCATCCGCCGGGAAAATACGCAGTCAAGCCCTTGGTTTTTTCGCCAACACTTTCGGTGTGATTGCCGGTATTTTCATTATTCTATTCGTCGGCTTGTATTTCTGCTTCACCCCTCAATACTACATCAACGGTATCATACGGCTGGTACCGCAAAACGGACGACAGCGGACGGGCCAAATTTTCAGCGCTCTTGACTACACGCTTGGTCAATGGCTTATCGGCAGATTCATCGGCATGCTGATGGTAAGTGTTTCCACCTTTATCGGTTTATATTTCCTCGATGTTCCTCTGCCTCTCAGTCTTGCGGTTCTTGCCGGTGTTTTGACCTTTATCCCCAACATCGGGCCGATTATCGCAATTATTCCGGCTGTTCTCCTGGGATATACCGAGTCTCCGGCAACCGCCCTGTATGTAATTTTGCTCTACCTTTTGATACAGGGTATTGAAAGCTACATTGTCACTCCGCTTATTCAGCAGGAGGCAGTATCTTTGCCGCCGGTCCTGACTCTCACCTCACTGGTGGTTTTCGGCAGCACTCTGGGTTTTCTCGGACTTTTGCTTGCCACCCCTCTTACGGCTGCCGCCATGGTGCTTGTCAAAATGCTGTATATAGAGGATGTCCTTGGGGAAACAGGAGGGATCGATGGTACCAAAAAGTTGACTATCCCTTTATCCCTGTCCCTCCTATCCCTGAGACTAGCCCATATGCCTTCGGATCTGCGCACAACCATCACCCCCTTTCTCAGTATTTTACTCGCTGGTTTTCTGGCCGCCATCATCCTGATGATGGCGGCCAGTCACTCATACGCGCAACAGGACGATACCACAAGAGAAATAACAATTCCTTTCGGAGGTGACAACAAAATCAATGTTCTTCCGGTTGCCGACGATGAAGCTATTGAAGACCGATTGACCAAAATCCTCAAGGCCACCGGCTGGTTTTTCGATATCAGTGTCGAGGTCGAAGAGGGTGTGGTGTTCATGAACGGGCGCACCGACACGGAAGATTATCGAAAATGGGCAGGTGAACTGGCCCGCAAGATTTCGGATGTTGCCGCAGTTGTCAATCATATCCAGGTTGTCGAGCCTTCTTTCTGGGACATGACCCCTGTATTCGACGAACTGAACGAGATGTGGAAAGCCTCTCTCAAAAGACTGCCACGCCTGATGTTTGGAATCGCAGATCTCCTGATTTTTATGCTGTTTATCAAAATTATCACTAGATACTTCAGCAGTATGCTTGACCGCCGGCTCAAGCCGCTGCTGTGCGACGTACCGTTACGGATCACAACCGTTCTGGTGGTGCTTATCGGTATTTACTTTGCCTTGCAGATTGCCGGACTGTCGAGGCTGGCCACCACTATTCTCGGCGGAACCGGTATCGCCGGTCTGGTTGCCGGTATCGCTTTTCGAGATATTCTGGAAAATTATCTGGCAAGCATCCTGATCAGCCTCCGCAATCCTTTCCGCATCGGTGACGTGGTCGAGACAAACGAACATACCGGCATCGTCGAGAAGGTAACCACACAGGGTACGGTCTTGATGAACCTGGATGGTAACCATGTGCAGATCCCGAATTCCATCGTTTATAAATCCATTATCCGCAACTATACGGACAACCCGAACTGCCGGGGAACGTTCGAGGTGTGGGAGAATCTGCTTGAGGAATAATCTTTTTGTAAAGCAGATTGTCTTAACCCAAATCCACCGCCTGTTTTTTTGATCTCGTAAATGAAAAGAATTTCCTGCCCGGCAGAAAAGGAGGACATTCCCAGGACAATCTTGATGAATTTTGCACCTCGGTCCAGCACTCTCTCATGTTTCCGGAGTTGATCGGAACCAATTCACATTCCCCGATTAAAATCGGCGCCAATCGTCAGCCTCTCCGCCTGAGCACCGATGAACAGGCAAAATTACTGACGTTCTATCAAAAAATGATAGCGTCTTTCACCACAGCTATCGGAAGGGACTACGTGATCGGAAGCGACGAAAGCCAGCATTTGATAAAATATATGGAAACCGCGTTTTCCAGCGTAGAAGATCTTATAGAAAATTTTGTGACGGTTGCGAACCTGGGCAGCAGCCGGGAATATTTATAGCCAGTTTTTGAATATCCAGGCAAGTCTCTCCATGATATGGTTGGCCCATGACCGCTGATGCCATTGTGTCAGAAAAAATTCATCTGATTCTGCCAGATTTGCTTTACACCCGCGGTCGCCGCTTTCCCATAATCAAAAATACGACAAAAAGGATTAAAAATAATACAAATAAAATTTGTGCAATGCCTGCCGCCGAACCTGCGATGCCGGTAACGCCCAAAAGAGCTGCGATAATTGCAATGACAAAAAAAGTTAGTGCCCATCCAAGCATATCGGTTTCCTCCCCTTATAAAGATTACTTTCACATAGTAAAAAAATTAGATTGCATTATTGCATCTTTTCTCCGGCCTCTTCCAGTTTTTCACCGCTTTTTTCCATTAATTTTTCAGCCTTCTCACCAACCTGCTCAGCGGCATCATCTAATTTTTTGCCCGTCCTTTCTGCAGGCCCTTCCCGTTCACAGCCTATCGTGCCGATTCCTAAAAAAACCAATATACTTATCAAAACAATGATTTTTTTCAGTACGAACATAACTGGGTCTCCTTTTATAAGGTTATACTGTCTGCTATAAAAATTACTCTCCTGACAGTAAAGACAACGTACCGATCATATCGATCATTTTTAATATAATACACCTGATACCGGCTTATCCATAAGGGAAACAATGTATCTTCAAGTATTCTTCCCTGTAGATGGGGCAGCACCCCCACTGCGGAGGACTTTAGAATTTCCGCAACCACATGACCCGCCAGAACCGGAACCGGACATATCCCTGAATTGTGCTACAACTATTCAGACTCACGAATTCCGGCTGTTGACTACTGGACGGGTTCAACTCTTATCTTTTTTTCTTGCTGTAACCTGCTCCAACCTGATACCATTACCATCTCTTGTGACTGTATCAGGTTGGATGTGATATTCTGGCTTTTTGAGGATTGTTTATGTTTTGGTCGACAAGAAAGCGGGTTCCTGTGGCTGTAAGTCCGGCGGCGCGTTTTCTGGATCGCTGGACAAGGCTGTTCGGTCAAATATGATCATTGGCCACATTTGCCCCTTTCACCTTTTATCCAAAGCGCCGGAAAACCCCTTCCTTCAGGTCGGGGATATAAGGCGCTCGGCCGTTAGGCCGGTCTTTGCTGATCCTCGATATACTGCTTAATTACGTCCAGCGGGGCTCCATCACAAGAGCTTGCAAAATAAGACGGTGACCAGAGCACCCCTTTCCAATAGATTTTTTTCAGATCCGGAAGCTGCTGTCTTAGTTTGCGGGATGAAACTCCTTTCAGGCTGTTCACCATCTTTGAGACCGTATTCTTCGGCGGATAATTCACCAGCAAATGCACATGATCGCTTTCACCGTTGAATTCTGCCAATTCAGCCTCGAACTGATTAAGAACATGGATGAAAATTTGTTCCAGGGCCTGAAGCGCCTCCTGGGTGAATACCCGTTTCCGGTACTTGGGAACAAATACCAAGTGCACATGCATGTTAAACACACAATGTCTGCCGGTTCTGATGTCTGGATTTTTTTTCATAATGCCTTGACTGTATCACAAGTCCAATGATAAAATCAATACAGCATCATACGCAAGGCATATAAATTCAGACTCAAGACCAATTTGGAAATTGAAGAATTGATGTTTCAATTCTCCGGGTGTAATCGTAAGGTTTGGAATATGGCTCTCGCCTTGCAAAAAGATTCCCTGGAGCAGGATAAAAAGTCTTGTCGTATAATCATTTAGCCGGATGCCTGGTTGCGTGGAAAAAGGATGAAGATACATCCTTTCTGCAAACAGCTCCCTCCCAGACCCTGCAGCAGACATTGAAATTTTTGGACCGGGCATTGAAAGACGCCTTTGACAAAAAACAACCGGATAAAAAATTCCCGGTGTGGAAGAAAAAGTTCAAATGTCAAGATCCATTCCGGTACCCGCAGGGGTTCAAGATCGTTGGAAACCGGATTTTTCTGCCCAAGATCGGTTGGGTTCGTTTTTTCCAAAGCCGGCAGATCCAGGGGCGCCCCAGGAACGTGACCGTTTCCAGAAGGGGGGAAACACTGGTTTGTATCGGTCCAGACCGAACAAGATGCTTCGGTACCGGAACGACCGGTGTTCAATCCGTTCAATGATGTGGTTGGAATTGACATGGGTGTAGCCCGGTTTCTGACTGCATCCGACGGCAGTTACATTGAACCTTTGAACAGTTTCAAGAAACTGGAAAAGAAACTGGAAAAGAAACTGGAAAAGAAACTGGCCCGGGCCCAAAAACTTCTGGCCAGGAAACAGAAATTTTCCAACAACTGGAAAAAACAAAAACAGATTGTATCCAGACTCCATATCAAGATAGCAGATGCCAGGAATGATTTTCTTCAAAAGCTTTCCACGATCATGAGCAAAAACCACGCAGCACAGCAAGAAAAGGCAAAGAAAAGGGGACAAAAGAAAGGCAGAAAAGGGCAGAAAACAGAAAAGGGACAGATTTATTTTTAAATTCCGAGCACATGCTCAATTATTGATAAAATCAAATGTCAGATGTGCAAAAAACCTTCTTTCATTTACGATCCGCGTCGCAGGGCAAGGCCCATGACCTTTTCTGCCTCGGGTTGATTCCTTTTCAGGAGGTGGTGTTTTTACCCACCTGCGGGTGCGCGTTCGATATCACCCTGGGCCGGATAATATACTAATTACTATCAAATATTAAACGGCAGCCATTCGTATATCGATCTTCGACACATTTTGCCAACCTGTTTCTTTATTTTCCGCTTCCCACATGTCGTAATTTTTCTGCAAGTTTGCCCACAGGTCAGAGGAAGTGTCAAATGCTTTGGCCAATCGTAACGCCATATCTGGAGTAACTCTTTTTTTTTCGTTTACAATAGCTGATACTGCTTTTCTAGAAACACCCAACGTTTTAGCCAATTTAGTTATAGTTAAATCTAAAGGTTCTACATAATGCTTTCTTAAAATCCTTCCGGGATGGGCCGGTTTTCTTAATCTCTTCATTGCAGTTTTTATCTCCTTTCTCTGGAAATGGGCTCATCTGGGCTCATCTTTTGTTCTAATGGTATTGGCGATAATCGACTACGTATACGTCTCCGTCAGTTATCCTAAAAGTGATTCTCCAGGCTCCTGAAACCGACACAGCGTAAATTTCATCTTTTTTGGGGTTTAACGGATGTAATCCTGATCCCGGATAGTTCATGTCTTTGATTTCTGTTGCTGCGTCTAAGTGATCTAAAATATCACTCAAATTTTCTGCGTGGTCAGGGTTTATACCGCTCCGGTCATCTTTGTAGAAGAATTTTTTTAAACCTTTATGCTTGAACTGTTTAATCACATGATTATTCTCACCACCAAGTCTTCAGCTATGAAAGGGGAATTTAGAGGGTTATGTTGAATTTTAATTTCACCTTTCATGCCTGAATCTTTATTTTAAACACACCACTCAGCACATTGTAACCCACAGTGTTACAATTAAAATATACGCCCAATACATCATTTTGTCAATCCGGATCACAGAAAGGAAGAAACAAGAAAGCAAAGAAGAAAGGGGACAGATTTATTTTTCATTTGAAGGTCGGTCCAATTTTGGTAGCGTGAGATCATGCCAAGAAAAGCCCCTGTAATACCCCCCCCCCTCGGACCCTGGGGCAGATGGAGCAGGCCCTGAAAGAAAAACAGATCACCTTTGCCCAGATCATGCAGGCAGTGATGGTGCTCACCGGGGCGGGCCACGTGTGTGCGGTTTAGGAGGATGCTGTGATCAGCAAGGTGAAAAAAACCAGCCGGGCGTTGAACACCCACCTGATGAACAGTGCCCGGAGTAGCAGTGACATCACTGCACTGGCCAGTCCTGTGACCGGGGGCGGCACCCCTGTGGTCTGGTTTGAGCAGTTGTTTGCCCTGGCAGTGACCCAGGGGAAAAAGCAGCCGGCAGAGTGGGCACAGGCGGTGTGGCAGATTCTGCAGTTTCAGGGGAAGAAGCTGGTGAAAGAGGGCAAGACCCTGGAGACGGATGAGCAGAACCTGGCGGAGCTGACGGAAAAGGCGGAGGGGTTTGCTGAGAAGCTGCTGCCGGTGCTGCGGGCGCTGTGGGTGGTTTAGGCCCAGGCACAGATGGGGTGAAAAAGGGGGTTTCGTTTTAAAGACGTCTTGGTGCTTTTTTAAGGCGCCTTTGTGTCTGATTTATGTCACATGGGTTGGAAACTGAAAATCAATTTAAAAGGTGTTTTTAAGGCCTTGTTCTGCGGGGAACCAGCATGGGATCATTTCAATTGAATTTCAATGATCCCTTTGGCTACTCAGCAGATTCAGTTTCAGATGCCAGATCCTTCATGGATTGTCTGAAGTCCTCGATGTCTTTGCTCTGGATGGCGGATCGGAGAAGTCTTTTAAGCATTATTCTGTTGTTCAGGTCCTGTATCTGGTTCTTGATGTCTGCCGGGGTGTTGCTGCAGAATTTTTCATCCAGGGCTTCCAGCAGCATTTCTCTGGCATACAGAAGCTGGCCTTTGTCAATACCTTCAGCAAGGCCTTTTTCAATCCCGATTCTTTCGGCACTTGTAATATACGGCATTTTCTTTTCCTCCTCATATGCAATCAAATCTTGCGTAAACTTTTTGGTCAATTCGTCGGGCAGCATCATCAACCAGTCCACCAGCCGGTACAGACTCAGGATGTCTTTTGTGGAGAACCCTTTTTCATACAGCGCCCTGGTGATGGTCCACTTCCAGGTGTA
>JAABTU010000497.1 GCA_011389715.1 Desulfotignum sp. | reverse complement strand
GAAAAGGGCCATTTTCCAGAATGTCCGCCCGGTCTTCGGGTGCCAGGCTTTTAATATACCCCTGCATCCGGTCCCTGGAGCACCGGCAGAAGAACTCCACCCGGGACTGTCCGAGAAAATGCGGGGACAGGGATGCAAAAGTCTTCGTAATCAGGGTTTGGGGAGACACACCGGATGTAAAAGTCCTGCCGGCGGAATCAAGTGACTCCAAAATATTTTCCGCCTCTGCCACCTGGCCCGGATCCGCTCCGGGCATGGCCTGGAGAAAAATACCGCCGGCACCGGCAACTTCCTGGTGTTCATCAAAAAAAATGCTGAGTTTAAACCCTGTGGGAATCTGCTCTGATTTGAGAAAATATACTGCCAGATCCTCGGCAATACTGCCGTGCGCCAGGGGAATCTGCCCGGAATAGGGGATCCTGGCATCTTCCAGATATTTTGTCACAGTAAGAAACCCTGCCCCGAACAAAGAAGACAAAGAGGTTATCTGATCCGGGTCGGCTGCATGAATGCTTTGTGTTTTTAAATACCCCCGTACCTCACCGGATACATTGGCTTCCACATCCAGCCCTTTTACAGGTCCGGAGCATTGGATGGCCAAGCTTATGCGGTCTTTTCCCTTGAGGGTGGCACACAGCAGTGCCGCAGCAATATAGGCATGGCCCAGAACCAGGGTTTCCAGAGGACCCAGCGCATGGTTGGCCCGCATTTCATTGATCATACGCGTGGCATGTACCACAGCGCCCCTGATGTTACCGTCCGCCATGGTAAACCTGTGTATCCGGTCTCTGGCTGCTGCCTTGAACCGTTCTTTCACATCATGATTGAAAATATCTTTTTTGATCATCAGTCTGTCTTCCTGTCAAATCCCCGGTATTGAATTGCTTCTGCCAAATGCCCGGTCCGGATATCAGATGCATTGTCAAGATCGGCAATGGTCCGGGCAACCTTTAAAATGGAATGGCATGCCCTGGCGGAAAGCATCAGGGCATCGGCTGCCTGTGCCAGCAGATGCCGGCCGCCTTTGTCCACACCACAGCATTGGCGGATATCCTGGCTGCCCATGCGGGCATTGCAAAAAATTGCTGTGGCGGCAAACCGCTGTGCCTGTAGCTGCCGTGCTTTTTCCACCCGGCTGCGGACAAGCAGGGAGTTCTCAGCCTTTTTCGGGCTGACAAGCTCCGCAAATTCCACCCTGGGCACAGCCACCTGGATATCCAGCCGGTCCACCAGAGGGCCTGATATTTTCGCCCTGTAGGCCTGGATCTGGGTCCGGCTGCAGGTGCAGGTATTGCCGGGCTCTGAAAAATACCCGCACGGACAGGGATTCATGGCTGCCACCAGCATGAACTGGCAGGGAAAAACAGCTTTTATGCCTGCCCGTGCAATGGTCACCCGCCCATCTTCAAGGGGCTGACGCAGCACTTCCAGTACGTTTTTTTTGAATTCAGGCAGTTCATCCATAAACAAAACCCCGTGGTGGGCCAGGCTGATCTCCCCTGGCATTGGCCTGGCACCGCCGCCCACAAGTCCTGCATCTGAAATGGTGTGATGGGGGGCTCTGAAGGGCCGACTTGCAGACGCTTTTTTCCAGGTTTCCAGTCCCCCCACCACAGAATAAATGCGGGCTACTTCCAGAATTTCATCAAAGGACAAAACAGGGAGGATTGTTGCCAGCCGCCTGGCCAGCATGCTTTTACCGGATCCGGGAGGACCGGTCATCATGAGATGGTGCCCCCCGGCAGCGGCAATTTCCAGGGCCCGTTTGGCATGGGCCTGACCCTGTACGTCAGAAAGGTCTTTGTCCGCCCCCGGAAAAAAAGCGTTCTGCATACCCTCTGCATCCCGGGTACAGGGAACAATGGATGCATGTCCAGCAAAAAAATCCACCACCTGGCTCAGGCAGGTAACCGGCAGCACATCAAGCCCGTCCACCAAGGCGGCTTCCTCTGCATTTTCCTTTGGCACCAGCAATCCCTTGAATCCTTTATCCCGGGCTGTGAGTGCCAGGGGCAGCACCCCCCGCACAGGCTTTATACGGCCATCCAGAGACAATTCACCAGACAGCAGATAGGGTCTTGTTGCATCGGCAGGAATGAGGCCGGAGGCTGCAAGAATGGCCACAGCAACGGGCAGGTCTAATCCGGAGCCGCCTTTCTGCACATCAGCCGGTGCCAGATTGACCACCACCCGGTCCATGGGAAAGCTGTAACCGGAATTGTTCACTGCCGCCCGCACCCGTTCCTTGCTTTCCCTGACAGAGGCTTCTGCCAGGCCCACCATCTGGAAAACCGGCAGGCCCAGAGAAATATCCGCTTCCACATCCACCACAAAGGCGTCGATCCCGTTAAGGGAGCAGGAACTTGTTTTTGCGAGCACAGGTCACCTTTCATATTATCCTGATATCTGTGTTTACCAGAATTTGGCGCTGAACCAAAGAAAATTCTCATTTTGTTTTGCTTTGTATATTAAAATCAGGTATATATACCACACATTTTTACAGACCTTTAAATTTTTAAGAAAAATACTTATGGATACAGCCTTCTGGCAGCAAACCCTTGCGCAGACTGTTGCCCTGTCCGGGACCGGGGTTCATTCCGGGAAAAAAAACAATATCATGGTAAAACCGGCCATGGAAAACCACGGTATCAAATTCCGGCGGGTGGATCTGCCCGGAACCCAGGAGATACCAGCCCTTTTCAAACGGGTGGTGGATACCAGCCTGGCAACGGTTTTAGGGATAAACGGTGCTATTGTCTCCACCATCGAACACCTTATGGCAAGCTTTGCCGGACTTGGGATCGACAATGCCCTGGTGGAAATGGATGGATATGAAATGCCCATCATGGACGGCAGTGCAAAAGAATTCACCCGGTCGTTTAGTGCAGCCGGTATCGTTCCCCAGCGGCTGCCCAGACATTTTATTATTGTAAAAAAAACCATCCGGGTGCAGGACCAGGATAAATTTGTGGAGATCCGGCCGGCCCCCGGTTTTAAAATCACCTGTTCCATTGATTTTGACCAGTGTTTTATAGGAAAGCAGCGCCTTACCTTTGACCGGGCAAAAAATAATTTTGAAAAAGAGATCAGCCATGCCAGAACCTTTGGATTTATCCAGGACCTTGAATTGTTGAAAAAATTCAGTCTGGGAAAAGGTGGAAGCCTTGACAATGCCATTGTGATTGATAAAGATAGAATCTTAAATCCGGAAGGGTTGCGCTACCCGGATGAATTTGTCCGGCATAAACTGCTGGACAGCTTGGGGGATTTTTCACTGCTGGGCATGCCCATTCAGGGACATATTGTCACACACAAATCCGGTCACACCCTGAACCACATGTTCATACAGGAACTGCTGAACAGAAAGGATGCCTGGGAAACCGGCCCTGCTACCATGGAACTGGATATTGGAACATGACGAAAAAAATGATACCGCTCTTAAAACAAGCCTGCCTGCTTCTGGTTTTTACGGTTGTTTTGCAGCTGTTTGCGCCGGCCATTATCCGGGCGGACACCTCTCCGGTTTTAACCAATATCAAGCTGGCCAACACACGGGATGACCTGCTCACCTATTTTGAAGTCAAAAATGCATTTACTGAAAAAATCACCCAGGCGGTCCAAAACGGCATACCCAGAACCTTTTCTTTTTATGTGTCCCTGTACAAGACCAGTGACTCCTGGCTGGACAAAAGAATAGCCGACATTACATTCACATCTACCATTAAATATAATTCACTGAAACAGGAATATGCTGTTTTTCGGCCATGGAAAGATGAAAAACCTTCTGTCACCCAGTCCTTTGAAAAAGCCAAAGCCTGGATGACGGAAATCGACAACCTGAAGGTGATCCCCTTGGAAGATCTTGTCAAGGCCGAAAAATACCAGATCAGGATCAAGGCGGAACTGTCCCGGGTCACCCTCCCTTTTTCTCTGCATTATGTTTTCTTTTTCGTATCTTTCTGGGATGTTGAAACAGACTGGTACCTGATTAATTTCACCTATTAACCCCTGGTGTTACCATCTTTGGCTGCCCCATGACAGATGCCATAGAAAATCTTAAGCAAAAACGGTCCAGACGGAAAAAAGAAGGGATTTTCATCCTCCTTGTTCTGGGGGCTGTGGCCCTTCTTACACTGGTTCAAACCAGAATCACCCCATTTGGCACGGATTTCCCCCTTTCCAGTACGGTATTGATGTTTATTCTCATCAATATCAACCTGCTTTTGCTTTTGACGCTGCTTTTGCTGGTGTTCCGGAACCTGGCCAAACTGTACTACGAAAAAAAAAAAAATGTCTTCGGCTCAAAGCTGAAAACCCGCTTGATCACCTCGTTTGTGATTTTGGCCCTGGTTCCCACCACGGTATTGTTCTTTTTCTCCATCCAGTTTATTTCCACCTCCATTGCATTCTGGTTCAATGCACCAGTAGAACAGACACTGGAAAGCTCTCTTACGGTGGGACAAAAATTATATTCCTATATTGAAGAAAAAGACCTGTTTTTTGCCAAGCGGGCCGCCTTTCAGATAGATTCCAGAAAACTTCTGCAAAAAGAAAACCACAAGGAGTTGACCCGGTATACCCAGGTGATCCAGCGGGCATTCAACCGCCATGCTGTAGAGGTCTACACCCCGGATGCCAAACGGGTCAGCCTGTCGCTTGCCAATGAACTGGAGCCTTTGTATTTTGGCCTTCTGACCACTTCAGATCTGAACAAAATTTCTGAAAGCAGGACCAATACCACCATTTACGAGCCCATTGACCAGGGGGAATTTTTACGGACCGTGTCCTCCATTCCCTTTGGTTCTTCACCGGAAAAGGTATTGGGATATATTGTTGTTACCACACTTATCTCCAAGGACTTATCTGAAAATCTCACCGCTATTTTAGATGGTATGGAAGAATACCATCAACTCAAGCTGACCAAGAAGCCGGCCCAGATCTCCTATTACATTGCCCTGTCCATTGTGGCGCTGCTGGTGATATTCTGTGCCATCTGGTTTGGATTTCAGCTGGCCAAATCCATCACGGTTCCCATCATGAAATTTGCCGAAGGTACCCAGCGGATTGCAAATGGTGACCTCAACTACCAGATCGATTTTGAAACCGATGATGAAATCGGCACACTTATCAAATCATTTAATTCCATGACCACCCAGCTGGCTGCGGGCAGAGAACAGATTGCCCTGTCCCGGGAAATGCTCAAGCAGCAGAACACGGAACTGGAAAAAAGCCGGCAGTATATTGAAATTGTTCTGCAAAACATTTCTGCAGGCGTGATCTCCATAAACGACACCGGGGTTATCACCACCATCAACAAATCAGCAGAATCCATGTTGGCCATCAAAAACCAGAATATCATCGGGTGCAGCTTCAGGCAGATTCTCACTGGAGAATACCTGCAAATGGCTGCCAGGCTGCATGAACAGGCAGCTGCCGGCCAAGATTATATCCAGATGCCCATATCTGCAACGATCTCCGGCACCCCTAAGCATTTTTCCCTCCACTACAGCACACTCAAAGATCATGCAGGCCGAAACATCGGGGCTGTGCTGGTATTCGACGATGTCACCGAACTGGAAAAAGCCCAGCGCATGGCAGCATGGCGGGAGGTGGCCCGCCGCATCGCCCATGAGGTGAAAAATCCCCTTACCCCCATAAAGTTATCTGCCCAGCGCCTCAAACGCAAATACGGCAAAGAGATCAATGACCAGGTTTTTACCAGTTGTGCCGATACCATAGTGGAGCATGTGGACCTGATCCGGAATCTGGTCAACCAGTTTTCCACCTTTGCCAAATTTCCGGATGTGAATTTCACCCGGGCAAGAATTGAAAATATCATTCTCGAAACCATTGCCCTGTACAGGGAAGGACTGGAAAACGTTGAGATCACATCCAGGTTTGAAGAAAATCTGCCCACCCTCAGGCTGGATCACCAGCACATGAAGCAGGCGTTTATCAATCTTATCGACAATGCAGTCTCTGCGGTCAACAAAAACGGCACCATTGAGATTGATGTTTCTTTTGATGCCATTTTGAAAATTGTGAGGATTGAAATTGCTGACAATGGGAAAGGGATCTCTGACAAGGAAAAAACCAAACTGTTCGAGCCCTATTTTTCCACCAAAAAAACCGGAATGGGACTGGGGCTTGCCATTGTGAATTCCATTATTGCCGACCACAACGGGGTCATACGGGTTCTGGACAACAGACCAAAGGGCGCAAAATTTATTATTGAACTTCCGGCTGATTAGGCATGCATGGCCCGCAAGAACAAGCCCTGTTGCCGCAGTAAATGAAGAAAGGAAACTATTTTATGTATCCGGCAGTTTTAATCGTTGATGATGAAACCACCATCATAGAGTCCCTTGAAGGCATACTTTCCGATGACGGATTTGAAGTGATGCACGCCTTTAACGGGTATGAGGCATTAAAAAAAATTGAAACCGATTCCCCGGATATTGTTCTGCTGGATATCTGGATGCCGGGAATGGACGGGATTGAAACCTTAAAGGAAATCAAAAAAGGATTCCCCAACATTCCGGTAGTGATGATCACTGGCCACGGCTCCATTGAATCGGCTGTGGATGCCACCAAGTCCGGGGCATATGATTTTCTGGAAAAACCGTTGTCCATTGACAAGGTCATGGTCACCATCAACAATGCCTTGAATTTCAGAAAGCTGGAAGAAGAAAATATTTATCTGCGCAAAAAAACCATTGAAAAAAACTCCATTACCGGCACCAGTCCGGCAGTACAAAAACTATATCAGGAGGTCGTATCAGCATCGCCTTCTGATGCCGCCATTCTGATCACAGGAGAAAACGGCACCGGCAAGGAAATGGTTGCCAGGACCATTCACCAGTTCAGCTTGCGGCCTGAAGAACCTTTTATCATTATCAACTGCGCGGCCATACCCGAAGAAACCATTGACAGCGAACTGTTCGGCCATGAAAAAGGTGCTTTTGACAGCGCCCTGTCCAAAAATATGGGAAAATTTGAACTGGCCTCCGGCGGCACCCTGTTTCTGGATGAGATCGGTGACATGAACATCCATTCCCAGGCAAAAATTCTGCGGGCACTGGAATCCAAGACCTTTCAACGCATCGGCAGCAGCAGAACCATCCAGATGGATGTACGGATCATCGCATCCACCAACAAGGATCTTGCCGCAGAAATTGAAAAAGACAATTTTCGTCAGGATCTTTTTTTCCGCCTGAATGTCATACCCATCCACGTGCCTGCCCTGCGGGAAAGAAAAGAAGACATCCCGCTGCTGGTGGACACCTTTTTGGAAAAACTTGCCGGGCAGTCTTCAGACCCCAAAAAAACCATTTCACCCCAGGCCCTGGACCTGCTGGCCAATTATCCCTGGCCGGGAAATGTGAGAGAACTCAAAAATCTGGTGGAGCGGCTGTCCATAATGGTCCGGGGTAAACAGATCGAGGTCAGTGACCTGCCCCACCCCTATAATCCGGGGTGTGAAACTGTACCGGCAAAGGAACGCAGACACCTGTTTGCCATCAACAACCTGTACAAAGCCCGGACTGCTTTTGAAAAAGAATATGTCAAAAGCAAGGTGGAACAGGCCGGGGGCGATATACCGGCCGTGGCAAAAGAGCTGGGCACCAGCACCCGGTTCATCAAAAAGCAGCTGAGCTGACCAGGGCTTTTTAATGCGCATCATCAGCGGCACCTGCAGGGGCAGAAAACTTTTTTCTCCAAAAGGACGGGATGTCCGTCCCACTTCTGACCGGATCAAAGAATCTGTATTTAATATCCTGGGACCACGGGTAAAAAATGCGCTGGTTCTGGATCTGTTTGCCGGCACCGGTGCCCTTGGCCTTGAGGCCTTGAGCCGGGGAGCGGCCCGTGCCGTATTTGTGGACAACTCTGCTGCATCCTGCAGCATTATTCAACAGAATATCGACCATTGCAGATTTTTTCTGCAATCGCGTGTGCTCAGACTGGATATTTTCAGCCAGCCGCTTCCCTTGTCTGTCACATCCAGCAGCTTTGACCTGGTTTTTGTGGACCCGCCCTACCACAAAAATCATGTGAGCACATTGCTTGAAAAACATCAGATTTCCTCTTTTTTATCCGATGACGGTATTGTTGTAGCAGAATATGCTGCAAAAGAAACCCTGCCTGATACCCTGAACGGGCTTGACATTTTCCGGCAAAAAAAATACTCAGGTACAACTGTTTCATTTTTAACCAGAACCCAGGACCCTGCATGAGGATGACAATGCCCCCAAAAAAAAGAACCGCCATCTACCCTGGATCATTCGATCCCTTAACCAACGGCCATATGGATGTGATCCAGCGGGCCCTGGAAATTTTTGATGAAGTTGTTGTGGCAATCCTCAGAAATCCTTCCAAAAAAGCGTTGTTCTCCACTGAAGAAAGACTGGAAATGATCCGGCAGAGTTTCAACGGCAACAGCGCCTTGAAAGTGGATACCTTTGACGGGCTTCTGGTGGACTATGCCCGCATGAAACATGCTGTTGCCATTATCCGGGGGATGCGGGCCATATCGGATTTTGAAAATGAATTTCAGATGGCGCTGATGAACAGAAAACTGCACAAGGATGTGCAGTCGGTATTTCTCATGACCGGGCTCAGATGGATCTTTACCTCCTCTTCCATTATCAAGGAAGCTGCCCAGTTTGGCGGAGATATCTCGGATATGGTACCCAACCCGGTAAAACTCAAACTCATGGAAAAATTTCCCCTGCTTGTGGAAAAGCTGGAGCAGAACCCGCCAAAAAAAGGCAGCCGATGAGCATGGATCTCTGGCAGCTCCAGATTTTTGTCACTGTGGTGGAAGAAAAAAGCTTTTCAAAGGCTTCCCATACCATCAATTTGTCCCAGCCCACAGTATCCACCCACATAAAAGAACTGGAACAGCATTTCCAGTGCCGGCTTCTGGACCGGCTGGGCAAAAGAACCGAGCCCACGCAGGCCGGGTGGATTTTATTTGAATATGCAAAAAAAATGCTGGCCCTGAAAGACAAGACCGAATCCGCCATGCTGGAATTTATCGGATGCACCAAAGGCAGCCTTGCCATCGGCGGCAGCACCATACCAGCCGGCTATATTCTTCCCAGACTCATGGGGCCTTTTGCCAGGGCCTATCCTGATGTGTCCGTATCTTTATATGCCGGAGACACCCGCCAGATAATTGAAGATGTCAAATACGGCCGGGTGGAGCTGGGCGTGGTAGGGGCCAGATCAACAGATGCAGCCATTTCCCAGAAAGTCCTTCTGGCAGATGAAATGAAGCTCATTGTGCCTGACGGCCACAAATGGGCACACCTGTCTGCCATCGACTGGCATGCATTGACAAATGAACCCTTTATTGCAAGGGAACCCGGTTCAGGTACCTGGCAGTCCATATGCAGCAGCATGGCAGATGCCGGATATGACCCGGAACAATTACTCCCCTCTATTACCATGGGATCTTCTGTTTCCGTCATCCAGGGCATCCTCAACCATTTGGGGGTTTCCATCCTCTCCACCACAGCAGTGGCTGATGATCTGGCAAAAGGCAGGTTGTCTGCCCTGGCGGTAAAAGGGCTGGACCTGAACCGCTTTTTTTATCTGACCTTGGCCAAAAAACGCACCCAGTCTCCCATCTGCAAAAAATTTATTGCCTTTGCCCTGCAACACCTTTCAAAGACCTGATCCACCTCTTTCCAACCTGGTATTTCCCCCGCAAAAACTTCATTGACAACCCTTGCGTTTTCTGACAAGCTTCGCTGTAAAATGAAAAGAAGCAAACGGTTGAACACAATCATTTAGAAACAGGAACACGCCATGATAATAGGACTGGATGTTGGCGGCACGCACACGGATGCGGTTATCCTCAGCAGAAACGGGATTGAAAAAAGCATCAAAGTTCCCACAGATCCTGCTGATCTTTTTAACACAGTGCTTTCAGGCTTTACCCGACTCCTTGCATCCATTGATCCCGGCCAGATCCGACGGGTGGTCATTTCCACTACCCTGACCACCAATGCCATTGTCCAGCAGACCATGGAACCGGTGGGTATGATTGTCTCAGCCGGCCCGGGCATAGATCCGGAATTTTTTCGCACAGGCGACCATTATTATGCGGTTTCCGGCTCCATCAACCACAGGGGACGGGAAAAAGCCCCGGTCAATGAGATGCAGATCCAGGATATTGCCGAAAAACTCAAAGATGCCGGTGTGGAATATGTGGGCGTGGTCAGCAAATTCTGCGTAAGAAACCCCTCCCATGAAATCCTCATCAAACGGATCCTTAACAAATATTTCAAAAAGGTGTTTCTGGGCCACCACGTATCCGGGAACCTGAACTTTCCCAGGCGGATCGCCACCACCCATTTGAATGCAGCTGTATTTGCGCTGCACAAATCCTTTTTTGAAGCCGT
>JAABTU010000496.1 GCA_011389715.1 Desulfotignum sp. | reverse complement strand
ACCGGGGTTTTTTCAAAATTTCAACGGTAAAATTGCCTTTTTCACCGGTAATGTTTTTGACTTCAGAAAGGGTTAAGAGCTCTATGTTTAAATGCCGGCCGACCTCGACCAGTGTGGGTGAGATAATTCACATGGCACAGTCATTGGTTGGAAAAGTCTTGTCCAGCTGGGCCATGACACCGCCGATGGACGGGCCTTTTTCCACCAGATAAACATAAAATCCGGAGTTCGCAAGATCCAGTGCAGACAGCATGCCGGAAATACCGCCACCTATCACCACCACAGATCCAGTCTTTTTTGATTCCATTTTTTGTCTCTCCTTTAGTTCATAAAACAATTACAGCCCAATTTTACATGCTAAAATTGCTGTTATTTTCAGATCCATAAAGTTGGTACCTAATAAATTGGTACTTTTTTAATTAATTGCCATTAATTAAAAGATTATGTTATAAAACCATCTGCCAAATAATGTCAACCATTATTGACCAAAACACAGATACCACTTTGTCCATGGAAAAAATTATCACCATCTGCGGTCCCACAGGCATCGGAAAGACCGGTTTTGCCATTGCCCTGGCCAAAGCGTGCAACGCAGAGATCATCGGGGCCGATTCCATGCAGATATATAAATATATGGATATCGGCACGGCCAAACCGGATGCGGCAGAACTGGCACAGGTCCCCCACCATCTGGTGGATTTTCTGGACCCATCCCGGGATTTTGATGCCGGCCAATATGCACAGATGGCTGCACAAAAAATCATTGATATCTCCCGAAAAGGCCGGGTTCCCATCATTGCAGGGGGCACAGGTCTGTATATCCGCGCCCTTTTATACGGGTTGTTCCGCTCTTGTCCTGTGTGTGAAAACACCCTGGCACAACTGACCAAGGAGGCACAAGAAAAAGGCAGTGCTTATCTGCACGAACAGCTGCATGCATGTGATCCGGCTGCGGCGCAAAAAATCCATCCCCATGACAGTTTCCGGATCATCCGGGCCCTGGAGGTGTTCCAGACGACAGGTACCCCCATATCACTCATGCAAAAGGAACACAATTTTAACTCTCCCCGGTATCAGAGTTTGACCATAGGCCTTTTCATGGACCGCCAAACCTTGTACGAACGGATCGATTTTCGGGTGGATGCCATGATCAGGCAGGGCCTGCTGGCAGAAATAACAGACCTGGTCGAAAAAGGGTATTCCCTTGATCTTAAATCCATGCAGTCCATTGGATACCGCCATATGGGGTGGTTTCTCAAAAAAGAGCTGGATTTTGACCGGGCACGCTTTCTGCTCAAACGTGATACCCGGCGGTATGCCAAGCGTCAGTTCACTTGGTTTAGAAAAGAGCCCGGCATCATCTGGCTGAAACCCTCACAATTGACCTGGGCCAAAACCCTGGCAAAAGAATTTTTGACATGAGATGGGATTTTACATATAGTTCACCCATGCCCAATAACACCCATGCCCGGATGGTCACAACAAAGAATGGTAGTTGTTAGCTGTTAGCTGTTAGTTGTTAGCCTCAGGCATTATTGAAAACTTGAAACTTTCATATAACCCCCATGCCCTGGCGGGCACAACCAAAAATGAAAGTATGAGCAGGCAGATATTAACTTAACACTTAACACTTTCATATAAAAAACCCTTATCTTCAGAGATGACAATGAAACATGATTTGATTTTCCGCAGCATTGTATGGCTTGCATCCGGTTTTTTTCTGGCCGCCCTCTGGGGATGTGCCCCGAAAACCGTCCACAAACCAGGCGATGAATCCCAGACGGCAAAAGAACATGCCCTTGACCTGGATGAGACAAAAAAACAAACAGCCGCCCTGGTGGAAATGCTTCTGGCTGAAGCAAAAAAAATCATGGAACAAAAAGATGTCAATCAGGCGTTTCTCACCTACAACCGGGCCATGGCCCAGAAACCTGATGATCCTCAGAAAGAAAAGGTTTTATCAGAGGTTGAACAGCTGCTGGCCAAGGCGGATCCCCTCCTGATCGAAGAATTTTTACACATCCCTAACCTGGCAATCCCCGAGTCTTTACTGCTCTACTGGCTGGGGGTGAACCATAGCGCTGCCCAAAATTATGATGAAGCCCTGGCAGCTCTGACACGGTTTGTAGACACCTATCCCGAACATACCCATGCCCCGGATGCAAAAGACTTGATAATGCTTATCAGACAGACCACTTTTAAAAAAGATACCATCGGGTGCCTGCTGCCCATGTCTGGGAAATACGCCATTTTCGGTCAAAAAGCCTTAAAAGGCATTCAGATGGCCATCCAGGACCTGTCACACACATATGACCGCAATTTTAACATCATTGTCAAAGATACCCGTTCTGATCCCCAAAGAGCGGCAGACTGTGTGGATGAGCTGGGTCAGGCACATGTTATGGGCATTATCGGCCCGCTGATTGCAGTGGAAACCGCCGGTGTCCGGGCCCAGGAACTGCAAATTCCCCTGATCGCCCTGACCCAGAAAGCCAACTTTCCCCTGGCAGGGGAGTATCTGTTTTCCAATTTTATCACCCCCCGGATGCAGGTGGAGACCCTTGCAGCTTATGTGTTTAAAAAAATGGGGCTAAGGAAGATGGCAGTGCTGTATCCTGATGAACGCTATGGTGAACTGCATATGCAGTTGTTTCAGGATATGGTGGATACATACAGCGGACAGATGGTGGCTGTGGAGGCCTATGACGGCAGCAAAACCGATTTTGCCGCCCCCATCCGGAAACTGATAGAAGAAGCATATCCTTATGCAGAAAAGGCTTACCCGGTTACAGAAGCATCCTATTCAGATACAGCACCTGTAACAGGTTTACAGACTAGCGAACAGAACACAGATCCTGACCATGCGGAAAAAGAAGTAATCGGATTTGATGCCCTGTTCATTCCGGATGCTGTCTCCCGCATAAACATGATTCTTCCCCAGCTGGCTTTTAACGATGCCAGGGGTATGGTGCTGCTGGGCACCAATCTCTGGCACCAGCAAAGCCTGCTGGCTGAAACAAAGGGATATAACCGGAATACCGTGATCACAGACGGGTATTTCGGCAAAAGCACAAAACCTGCCACGGCCCGGTTTGAAAAAGCGTTCACAGCCTTGTACGGAGAGTCGCCGGGATTTTTAGAAGCAGTGTCCTATGATACGGTGCAGATCCTATTCAAGACAGCCATGGAACCTGGTGTGGATTCCCGGCAGCTTCTAAAGGATGCCCTGGTACAGGGCCGCCTGTTTGAAGGGGCAACCGGCACCACCATTTTTGACAAAACCGGTGCCGCCCGCAAGGAACTGTTCTTAATCACCATAAAAAACAACCAATTCACGGAAATCAAACCCTAAGCCTGCATCCTTGAAAAGTTTTTATATTACAACAGTCAGCCTTCAATGCACAGTTCAACTTCCAGTCAACAATTACCAATTGTTCCCTGCTGATTACCAAAAGCTAACAGCTAAAAGCTAACAGCTAAAAGCTTTCATCTGCCCGCCAGGGCATAGGTTTATCTAAAATAGGCATCCTGGCCGGTGGCCTCCAGCACTGACTGCCACAGCCTGCCGTTGGGGTCCAGCCGTTTCTGCCGGCCGGCAGAGGCTTCCATGGGCACATGCACATAATGGTTGTTCCAGAAACTGATCAGCAGTTTGGTCTTTCCTGCCATGCCCGCATGCACCGCATCCCTTCCCAGCAGCCCGCAGAACACACTGTCGTTGGCGTTGGCGGAAAGGCTCCTGATGATATAGGCAGGGTCGATGTATTTCAGGGAAGTGGGGATGTTTCTGTCTGCAAACCACTGGGTGATCTTGTCCTTGAGAAACACACCGATGTCCTGGAGCACAATATTGCCTGAGGCATCATATTTTTCCTCTGTGTCCTCAAAAAAATTCTGGCCAGCGCCCTCAGCCACAATGACCACGGCATGCTTTCTGGTCTTGATCCGGTTTTCCAGGGCCTGGAGAAAGCCGGTTCTGCCGTACAGATCAATATCCACCTCCGGAATCAGCACAAAATTGCCATCCTGCTGGGCCAGGGCGGCTGTGGCCGCAAGAAACCCTGAATGCCGGCCCATGAGCTTGATCAGTCCGATGCCGTTGGGATAGGCTTCTGATTCATTGTGGGCCCCTTTTATGGCCAGGGTGGCCACATCCACGGCAGAATCAAAGCCAAAGGAGCGGGAAACCAGAAAAATATCATTGTCAATGGTTTTGGGAATTCCCACCACAGAGATTTTCAGGCCCCGTTTTTCAATTTCATCGGCAATCTTCTTGGAAGCCATGAGGGTGCCGTCGCCACCCACCATGAACAAAATGCCCACACTCATCCGTTCCAGGCAGTCCACCACCACCCCGATATCCTGGCTGCCCCGGGAAGAACCCAAAATGGTGCCGCCCATGTCCTGGATACCGGAGACAGATGCAGGGGTCAGGTCCATGACATCATGTTCATATTCCGGCACAAACCCCTGGAGCCCGTGGCGGATGCCGTAGATGGTTTTTACATGGTAAATATGATACAGTTCCAGCACAATGGCCCGGATAATGTCGTTCAATCCCGGGCAGAGCCCGCCGCAGGTCACAACGGCGCATTTGAGCTTGCTGGGGTCAAAATAGATTTTTTCCCTGGGTCCGGCCTGTTCAAAGCTGAGCAGCGTCTGCCCGCCATCGATGGCATCCTGCACATACTCGCTCTGGACATCCACGATGATGCGCGACGTATCGGAAATAAAGCATTTTTCTTCCCTGCCCGAACTGACTCCCCGTTTTATGGGAGATGCAATGTTGGCTTTTCCGAGAACCGGAATTTCCGTGCACAAATCATGGGGTATCATTGGCTGCCTCCGTTGAATGTAAAAGACCCTTTGCCAAGGATGTCATGCAGGTGCAACAGTCCTTCCAGACGTCCTGCGGCATCCACAATGGGTAGTACGGTTATTTCATATTTTTCCATGAGATTCAACGCATCATACAGATAGGATGCCACCCCCAGGGTGTGGGGATTTTCTGTCATGATATCTGCCACCTTGATCTGTGTAAAATCTGTGGTACCGGTAGCAATGGCATGCCTGATATCACCGTCAGTGATGATGCCCAGCACCTGGTTCTCCCTGTTGAGCACAAGCACAGCCCCTAAGCTGAACCGGTCCATGGTGTCAAGGGCGGCTGCCATGGTGTCATCCAGAAAAGCAATGGGCGCCCGGACTGATTTGAACATGATCTCCCCCACCTGACAGGCGAGCCGCTGGCCCAAGGCCCCGCCGGGATGGGACCGCATGAAATCGCTTTTTTTAAATTTCTTTTTTTCAATGAGCACCACAGCCAGAGCATCTCCCATGGCCAGCTGGGCAGTGGTGCTCGAGGTCGGGGTCATGTTAAAGGGGCAGGCTTCTTTTTCCACCCCGGTATCGATCACCAGATCGCAGAATCCTGCCATGGTGGAGGATGGATTTCCGGTAAATCCTGCCAGGCGGCAGCCGATATCCCGGATCACGGGCAGCAGTTGGTTGAGTTCACTGGTTTCTCCGCTGTTGGAAATGGCGATGAACACATCATGGGGGCTCACCATGCCCAGGTCCCCGTGCACTGCCTCCACCGGGTGCAGAAACATGGCATTGGTGCCGGTACTGCTCAAGGTGGCGGCAATTTTCCGTCCGATAAGACCGGATTTTCCTATCCCGGAAATAATCACCCGGCCCGGAGAGGCACAGATATCCTGGACAAGGGTTTCAAATGCAGCATCAAGTTTGGCTGCCAGGCTTAAAATGCTTTGGGCTTCTGTTTGTAAAACATCAATGGCTGTGGGAATAATCATGGTTTTGTGATTCGTCTTTTTTTATTTGGTGATATCAGTTTCAGATAAGACTTATACACCTTTTGCCGGAATTTGCCTATAAAAAAATGTTTTGTATTCTGCTCCGAAAAAAAACTATGATTGACTTCATAATGATTTATATGATATTTGAGTAAGGTTTATCGTCCCAGGCAGAGGAATGCCGGACAAGAAAAGCCATTTAATAAATTACAACAACAGGATTTAGGAATTTTATCATGATTTGTACCACTGTAAGAGAAGGTGATGACTGCGTATTTATGACAGCCGCCGGCTGCAGCTATAATGAGGGCAATTGTCTGCCGGTTGTGGATGAGTGTACCGGATGCCAGAGAATTTCCGAGTATCCCACAGGCATGTACTGCACTGCAGCACCGGATCCTTCTTTAAAATGGAAAAACGGCAGCTGCAACATTGCCACCCATATCAAGACCGTTGCTGCCGGCAAAAAACAGAAACTCAACCCCATCAAGGCATCCAAGAGAAGATAGTTTTTTTACTGACCGCGTTTGTGAACTCTGTGGTTTTTTCTCCTGTAAAGCTGCAGAGTTTTTCATTTTATGATGCTGCCTGATGCTGCCAATGGGTGCGACTGTCACCTTTTGACCTTTCTATTGCCAAGGAAATCACCCCATGAACCAGATTGCACAGCAATTGAACACCACCATCTCCCAGGCCAATCCCCATATTTTCGACATGCTTTCCGATATGGGCAAAGCCCTGTTTTTTCCCAAGGGTATTTTAAGCCAGAGTGCAGAGGCCAAAGCCAAAGCCCATAGAATCAATGCCACCATCGGTATTGCAAAACAGGGCGACAGCGTACTGAGCCTGCCCTGCATCACCCGGTACATCACCGGTATCGCACCCGATGCCTACCTGACCTATGCCCCGTCCTTCGGCATACCCGGACTGCGGGAACAGTGGAAAAAAAATCTGTTTCAAAAAAATCCCTCCATGGAAGGGGTTGCTGTGAGCCTGCCGGTGGTGACCTCGGGCATCACCCACGGCGTCAGTGTATTTTCCGACATGTGGGTGAACAAAGAGGATGTCATTGTGATGCCGGACATGATGTGGGGCAACTACAACATGACCTTTACCGTGCGCAACCATGCACAAATCGTACACTACAAAGCCTATGATGATGCATTGACCCGGTTCAATGTGGAAGATTTTGCATCCGTGCTCCAGGCCCGGGCTGCACAGAACGACAAAGTGGTGGTAATGCTCAATTTTCCCCACAACCCTTCCGGGTATTCGCTGAGCACCACCGAGGCTGACCAGGTGGCTGCCATTCTTCTGGAAACGGCGCAAAAAGGGACGAATGTGGTTGCTGTCTGTGATGACGCGTATTTCGGGCTGTTTTTCGAAGAGCAGACCTGCAAAGAATCCTTGTTTGCAAAACTGGCAGGCAGGCACAAACGGCTTTTAGCCGTCAAACTGGACGGGGCCACAAAAGAGGACTATGTGTGGGGGCTCAGGCTGGGGTTTATCACCTATGGGCTGGCAGCCGACAATGACACCGATGGCATTTACCAGGCCCTTGAACAAAAAACCGCCGGCTGCATCCGGGGCAACATCTCCAATGCCTCCCACCTGGGCCAGACCATTCTGCGCAATGCCATGCAGGACCCTGACTACCAAGCCCAGAAGCAGGAAAAATTCAACCTGCTCAAACGGCGGGCCGCCCTGATCAAAGAAACACTCAAGAGCCCGGAATATGCACCCTATTTTGATGTCTATCCCTTTAATTCAGGGTATTTCATGTGCATCCGCCTCAAGGATGTGGATGCGGAAACTTTGCGCCTTCACCTGCTGGATGCTTACGGGGTGGGCCTGATTGCCATAGGCGAGAAAAATATCCGGATAGCGTTTTCCTGTCTGGAAGAAAAAGATGTGAAGCCCTTGTTTGATATCATTGTCAGCGGCATCAAGGATCTTCGCACCACCTGAACAACTGAAAGGACCTGGGAATATGGGATCACTTGACTTCAAAGTGGCCTTCAGATGGTTGTTTTATTTTGTGCTCATCGGCCTGGTCGCAGGCCTTGGGGCTGTTGTCTTTCATTATCTGTGCGGCCTGGGCATGCATTATTTTCTGGATATGATGGCAGGGTACCGGCCGGATGCACCTGCCGGGGAACATGCCCTGCTGCCCGCCACCAATACGCCGTTCAACCGGTGGATGCTGCTGATTCTACCGGCCCTGGGGGGCATTGTGTCCGGCTGGCTGGTGTACACATTTGCGCCTGAGGCGGAAGGCCACGGCACAGATGCTGCCATTGACGCTTATCATCACAAAGGCGGAATGATCCGGGGCAGGATTCCCATAATTAAAACTATCGCATCTGCCATTACCCTTACCACAGGGGGATCAGGCGGAAGGGAGGGACCCATAGCACAGATCGGTGCTGGATTCGGTTCTTTTCTTGCCACCCGGTTCAAACTGTCGGAAAGAGAACGGCGCATCATGATGGCGGCCGGCATCGGGGCAGGAGTGGGCAGTATCTTTCGGGCCCCCCTTGCCGGGGCCCTTTTTGCGGCTGAAGTCCTTTACCGGGATCCGGATTTTGAATCAGAGGTGATCATTCCCGCCGGGATCTCATCGGTTGTGGCATACTGCGTTTTCTGCCTGGTGTTCGGCTGGGGATCTTTGTTCGACTCTCCGGGATTCAAGTTCCAGAACCCCCTGGAGCTGGGACCTTATATCGTATTGGCAGGGGTCCTGGTGGTGTTCGGCTATATCTATGTCAAGGTGTTTTACGGTCTGGTGGCGTTTTTTAAAAAACTTGCGGTCCCCAACCATATAAAACCTGCCATCGGCGGGCTGTGCACCGGCATTATCGGTTTTTTTCTGCCCTATACCCTGGCATTCGGCTATGGCATGGCCCAGAATGCCATCTTCAACCAGGTGGCCATTCCCACCCTCATCGCTTTGGCCATCGGCAAGATTTTCACCACCTCCTTTTCCATCGGATCCGGCGGCAGCGGCGGTGTTTTCGGTCCATCCGTTGTCATCGGGGGTGCCATGGGCGGAGCGGTTGGCCAAATTTTCCACATGTTCATCCCAACAGTGGTTACCAACCCCGGCGCTTTTGTCATTGTGGGCATGGCCGGTTTTTTCACTGCGGTTTCCAATACCCCGATCTCTACCATTATTTTTGTGAGCGAAATGACCAATTCCTATCACCTGCTTTTGCCGAGCCTTCTGGTATGTTCCCTGTGTTATCTGCTGTCCCAGCGGTTTTCCATTTATGAAAAGCAGGTCAAGTCCCGGGTGGATTCACCAGCCCATGCCGGTGAATTCATGATGGATATTCTGCAGACCATGAAAGTGGGAGATCTGGGCCATCTGATCAAAAAAGTACAAAGTGTCAATGAAAACATGCCGTTTTCCGCATTCAAATCCATTTTCCAGACCACCAAACAGCATTATTTTCCTGTGAAGAATGCTACAGGAGCGTTTACCGGCATCTTTTCCTCCAATGACATCCGGGAGGTGATCTTCACCATTCATATTGAAGATCTTGTGGTCATGAAGGATATCATGATATCGGATCTGATCATCACCACCCCGGCCGAAGACCTGAACACGGTGCTGCACAAACTGACCCAGAAAAATATCGATGCCCTGCCCGTGGTAAACGAAGAGAACCACAAAGAACTGATCGGCCTGATCTACCGGAGGGATATCATTGCCCACTACAACCGGCATGTGCAGAAAATCAGGGAACCCGGGTCACATCCGGAAAAAGAATATATCCAGCCCCCTGTCAATGGCTGAGATCTTTTTGGGGATAGTTCACCTGTTTTAAAAACAGTCCCCTGGCCGGTGCAGTGGCACCGGCCAGGGACCGGTCCTTTGCCGACAGAATGCTTTCAAAATCCGTCACAGTTATTTTATGCCTGCCCGCATCCACCAAAGTGCCCACGATATTTCTCACCATGTTTTTCAAAAACCCGTCCGCGCAGATCTTGAAAACCAGGCGGTCCTGATCCTGCCGGTCCACCCGGGCCATGAACACCGTGCGCACGGTGGAGCGTCTTGGCGCGCCTGTGTTTTCAAAAGACTTGAAATCACGGGTCCCGCATAACAGGGCACAGCACTGGTTCATGACAGCAATATCCAGCGGGGCATGGATGTGCCAGACATAGTCCCTGCCCACGGCACAGGGATTTTTTGTGTTGAGAATATGGTAGTGGTATTCTTTGGAAACCGCAGAATACCGGGCGTGAAAATTATCAGGCACCCGGATGCATTCTGTCAGCACAATGGGAAGCTTCATCAGGCTGTTCACCCCTTTTTGCAGCACCCGGGGATCCATATCCGTATCCGCGCAAAAAGAGGCCACCTGGCCCCGGGCATGGACCCCGGCATCGGTGCGGCCGGAACCGGCCAGGGTGACAGGCTGGTTCAAAATGCGGGACAACACCAGTTCCAGCTCTTCCTGGATGGTGGGTTTATCTGCCTGGCGCTGCCATCCGGAAAACCCGGTGCCGTCATATTCTATGGTCAGTTTACAGGTCTGGATCACGGGCCGAATCTTCCCCGGATAACCCGGAGAATGCTTCATTGGCCCGGCTGATCTGAAGTGCCAGGCTGTGGGCTTTGTCGGTTCCCAGAATGCGGGTATAATTTTGATAAAACTCCCGGTATGCCCGGGCAATGGCAGGTATTAATTCGCGGCCTTTGTCTGTGGGAAAGATGGCGCTGGTTTTACCGCTGGATTTTCTTTTTACCAGCTTTTTTTTTGCCAGTGCATCAATGAACCGGGTGATGGTGGAGGGGGTCAGCTGCAGCAGTTTCCCGAGTTTCTTGGGA
>JAABTU010000495.1 GCA_011389715.1 Desulfotignum sp. | reverse complement strand
CCGGTAACATCAATCTGGTGGCCGAAGACACTATCACCGGCGATAAAATCAGACAGAATGTCGACCTGCTGGTCCTGGCCACCGGGATGCAGCCCACCGCAGCCATTGACAAGCCTGCAGCAGAACTGACCTATGATGCGGACGGGTTCATTGTCAATGATTTTTCAAAAGGCGGTATGTTTGCAGCAGGATGCGCCAACAAGCCGGCCGATGTTGTCACTTCCAACCAGAATGCCACCGGCATGGCACTCAAAGCCATTCAGACCCTTGTAAGGAGGTAATATAAACCATGGATAAGAAATACGGCGTATATATCTGCACAGGCTGCGGAATCGGAGATACCCTTGACATGGAAGATCTGGTGGATATTCCTGAAGAAGAGGGCGTAAACTGTACCACACATCCTTTCCTGTGCTCCAAAGAAGGCGTGGCACTCATCCAGAAGGATGTTGACGAGGACAAGGTCAATGCGATGGTGATCGGCGCATGTTCCCGCCGGGTCAACTTTGATGTTTTTTGTTTTGACAACTGCCTTGTTGAACGGGTGAATTTACGGGAAGGCGTGGTGTGGCCCCATTCCCGGGAGACCTATCCCGCTTTGACCCAGGAAGAAAAAGATGATGAAGAACATTTTGACCGGATCCAGATGAAAGCGGAAGACTATATCAAAATGGGCATGATCCGCCTGGAAAAAGTCAAACTGCCCGCACCTTATAAACCGGAATCGTTTTCCAAAAAAATCCTGGTGCTGGGTGGTGGCGTCACCGGCATGGCAGCGGCTTTGGATGCTGCCAAGATTGGTTATGATGTGACCATTGTCGAAAAAACCGATGCCCTGGGCGGATATGCAGCAAAACTGCGCAGCCAGATGCCGGTATCTGCACCCTATGAAACCCTGCAGTCTCCTGTGGTGGATAAAATGATCCAGGAAATTGAAGGATATCCCAGTATTGATGTCAGAACCGGTTGTGAGGTGGCACGGATTGCCGGTCAACCCGGCGAGTTCACTGTGACCTTTAAAAAACCCGGAGAAAGAATCCCCTTTGACGTACCGTTCCCCCTGCCCGAAGAGATGATGGTGGATGAAACCGGCAAAGAGCTGGACCCGGAAGCGGCCCATGCCAAGTTCCTGGAATACAATGAAGGCCGGCTGGATATCCTCAAGCTGGACCCGGACGGAGAACTTTACGGTGCCGTTATCCTGGCGGCTGGATGGCGGCCGGCAGATCTGTCAAAACTGGGGATTGACCACCTGGGACTTGACCTGGCGGACGTGGTGAGCAACCATGAGTTTGAACAGATTGCCGCCAATGGAAAAATTGTGCGCCCCTCTGATGGAAAGCCTGCCAAAAACGTGGTTTTTATCCAGTCCCCGGGACAAGATGGGGATGATGCCGACTTTGACTACTGCGGTTCGGTCACCTCCCAGGTGGCGTTGAAACAAGCCCGGTATGTCACCGAAGACTATGATGACGGAAAAGCCTATGTGATTTACCAGCACATGAGAACCCCCGGACTGCAGGAATATTTTTACAAGAGCATGCAGCAGGAAGACGGGGTGTTTATGACCAAAGGGGCAGTCACCAGCGTGGAAACCCAGGGAGACGGCCTGGCCGTGACTGCCGTCAATACCCTTTTGGGAGAAAATCTGGCTCTCAAGGCGGATATGGTGGTGGTAGCCGGCGGCATGGTGCCTGTCACCAAAGATGACCCGGTGGTCAATCTGGCCTATCGCCAGGGTCCGGGATTCCGGGACAATGATATTTTCGGCCAGTATGCCGACTCCAACTACATCTGTTTTCCCTATGAAACCCAGAGAACCGGTATCTACGCTGCGGGTGCCATTCGGCGGGCCATGACCATTGAAGAATCCATTGAAGATGCGGCAGGAGCTGCCCTCAAGGCCATCCAGTGTGTTGAAAGTGCCAACCGGGGTGTGTCAGTCCATCCCAGATCCGGAGACATGACCTTTCCGGAATTTTTCTTCCAGAGATGCACCCAGTGTAAACGGTGCACCGTTGAATGCCCCTTTGGCGCCCTGGATGATGATGCAAAGGGCACCCCAAAGGCCAATCCCACCCGGTGCAGACGGTGCGGTACCTGTATGGGGGCCTGCCCGGAACGTATCATATCATTTGCCGACTATACCATCGACTCCATCGGTTCCCAGGTAAAGGCGGTTGGTGTACCGTCGGAAGATGATTTTGATGAGCCGCCCCTGCGGTTTCTGGCGCTGATCTGTGAAAACGATGCGTTCCCGGCCCTGGATATGGTGGGGCTGAACCGCATAGACTATTCTCCTGACGTACGGTTTATACCGGTGCGGTGCCTGGGTTCGGTGAACACCATCTGGATCAAGGATGCCCTGGCCCAGGGTATGGACGGTGTTATTCTCATCGGCTGCAAACATGGCGATGACTACCAGTGCCATTTTGTCAAAGGATCTGAACTGGCTGAGATCCGGGTGAAAAAAATCGGGGATGCCCTGTCCAGCCTGGCTCTGGAAGAAGAGCGTGTCGCCTTTGTGGAAGTGGCCATTGATGAATATGACAAACTGCCCAAAATCATCAATGATTTTGTTGAAGAGGTTGATGCGCTGGGTCCCAACCCGTTCAAGGGATTCTAATGTCAGCATACAAAATATATACGGAGGTATCATAATATGACTGAAACATATCTTGCCCAACCAGACCTGGGATTCATAGCCCAGATGCGCGGTCTTGGCGGAGACACCCTGAAAAAATGTTACCAGTGCGCCACCTGTTCCGTGGCCTGCCCCATTGCACCGGAAAACAGCCCTTTTCCCAGAAAGGAGATGATTGCCGCTTCCTGGGGGCTGAAAGACAGGCTGCTTGGCAGTGCAGACATCTGGCTGTGCCACAACTGCGGTGACTGCACCGATATGTGTCCCAGGGGTGCTGCTCCGGGAGATGTCATGGCGGCTGTCCGGGCCGCCGCCATAACGGAATATGCCCAGCCCAAGGCCCTTGCCAAGGCTGTGAATGATCCCAAAAAACTGCCCTGGCTGCTGGGAATTCCAGCTGTCTGGTTTGCCATTTTGGCCTATATCACCATGGCCCATGAAGATGTGATGACCAAACTGTTCAATGTGTTCGGCATTGGCTGGTCCCATGCCCATGAAGGGGCGGAACATGTCATTGCACAAGCTGATTTCTTTTCCACCTGGTTTGTGGATCTGACCTTTGTGCCTCTTGCCGGGGCAGTGGTGGTGATCTTTTTTCTCAGCCTGAGTCGGTTTGTGGGTGACATTCATGAAAATGCGGTGAAAGAAGGAAAAACCGACAAGAAAAACATTGATGTAAAGGCCTTTCTCCAGGCCTTAGGCCGGGTGATCCCCCTGATTCTCAAACACAACAAGTTCAATGAGTGCGGAACCAATCAGGAGCGGGCCACCCCCCATATGATGGTATTGTTTTCCTTTATCGGCCTGGCCATCGTCACCGGTATCTTCTTTATAGTGCTCTATGTATTTCAGACACCAGGTCCCTATTCCCAGCTCAACCCGGTTAAATGGCTCGCCAATATTGCCGGGGTGGCCCTTGTCATCGGCTCCGGGATCATGATCAAAAGCCGTCTGGACAACAAAGAACAGGTCACCACCTACAAAGACTGGTATATTCTGGGCATTGTCTTTTCTCTGGGCGTAACCGGCATGCTCACAGAGATGGCCCGTCTGGCGCATCTGGAGTGGATATCCTATGGGCTCTACTACCTGCACCTGATTGCCATATTCAATTTGTTTGCTTTTCTGCCGTTTTCCAAAATGGCCCATCTGGTTTACAGAACCACAGCCATGGCCTATGCAGAATACGGCAACCGCAAATAAAAGCGGTATAATCGTGTAATGCCGGATTCGGCACATGTTATATTTTAGAGTACAAAGGGGCTGATGCGTATCAGCCCCTTTTTTTTCCACCCAGGCACACCTGCCTGCATGAAAAGGAGATGCAGAATTTTGAACAAAATTGCGGTACTGCCGGGGGACGGCATCGGTCCGGAAATCATGGAACAGGCGGTCAAAGTTCTCAACCGGGCCGGGCAGATGTATGGATTCACCCTTGAATACGAATACGCCCACGTGGGGGGCGCAGCCATTGACAGCCTTGGCAAGGCCCTGCCCGATGTAACCCTGGCTTTGTGCAAGGACAGCGATGCCGTTTTATTTGGATCTGTGGGCGGCCCCAAATGGGAACATCTACCCCCTGAACAGCAGCCGGAAAGGGGTGCCCTGCTGCCTTTGAGAAAACATTTCGGCCTGTACTGCAATTTGCGGCCTGCAAAGGTTTTTGCCTCCTTAGCCCATGCATCTCCGCTGCGCCCGGACATTGTACAGGACGGATTTGACATTCTTTGTGTCCGGGAGTTGACCGGCGGGATCTATTTTGGTGAACCCAAAGGCAGAAAAGGAGAAGGAAAAGATGAATACGCCTTTGATACCATGGTATACGCCAGGTTTGAAATAGAGCGCATAGCAAAAATGGCCTTTGAGGCAGCCAGGATGCGGGCAAAAAAAGTGACTTCCATTGACAAGGCAAATGTATTGTTTTCCATGGTATTGTGGCGCGAAACCGTTACCAGGATTGCCAAAGATTTTCCAGATGTCATTGTGAACCATTTGTATGTTGACAATGCTGCCATGCAGCTGGTCAAAGATCCCAGGCAGTTTGATGTGCTGTTGTGCGGCAACATGTTCGGGGATATCATTTCAGATGAATGCGCAATGATCACAGGCTCCATGGGGTTGCTGGCATCTGCCAGCCTGAATGAAAACAGATTCGGCCTGTATGAGCCTGCAGGCGGATCTGCACCGGACATCGCAGGCAAAGGCATTGCAAACCCCATTGCCCAAATCCTGTCCGGTGCCATGATGCTCAAATACACATTCGGCCATACAGCTGCCTCTGACGCCATTGAAAACGCTGTCGCCCGTGTACTGGAGCAGCAGATACTGACAGCGGATCTGGCAGGAAGAAACGTGACACCGGTGAACACCGCTGGCATGGGAGATGCTGTGTTACAGGCCCTTACATCTGCTGCCTGATTTCACGCTTTTCCATCTTACACCATAAAAAAAACCCGGGATTCAGCTGCCGGCTGAATCCCGGGTTTTTTTTATGGTGGCGGGAGTGACGAGACTCGAACTCGCGGCCTCTTGCGTGACAGGCAAGCGTTCTAACCAACTGAACTACACCCCCGTATTCTGCTGCATTCTGGTGGGCGATGCAGGGCTTGAACCTGCGACTTCAACCTTGTAAGGGTTGCACTCTCCCAACTGAGTTAATCGCCCGAAAAACAGAAGCACTTATAGCAATATTAAAAATTGGTGTCAAGCATATTTTAGAAAAACACGCTTTTTTTTTACACAAGGCCGATTTATAATTGGAATATTGCGGCAATGCCTTGCAAGTCGGTTTCTTACATGGTATATAATTCACCATGCAACAAATTATGTTTATGTAAATATTTGTAATCCGATAACCGTGATGTCGGGCATTTTCTTCTTTTGATTTGTGATGATCAGTCACAAGAAAAAAGAAAAATCCCTACCCCGTTCTCATCATCAGAAACACATGTGTGATCAAGGAGTCGTTTGACTATGGAACCTGTGGCAGGATACCTGGAAATTATGGACAAAGGATTTGGTTTTCTGCGGGAAATAGATGATAATTTCCAGCCCCGCCCTGAAAATCCTTACGTACCCAACAGCCTTATACGAAAATTGAATCTGCGGGAAGGCAGTTTTATTGAAGGTTTCGGGGAAAAAAAAGATCCCAGAAATCTCAATCTGGCACTGGTCAGGGTTGAGAACATCAATGGCATGCCGTATGACGAATTTGTAAAAATTCCCATGCTCCAGGACCAGGTGAGTATCAATCCCTATGAACGGTATATCCTGACCCAGAACAAAGATGATATTGTCGGCAAAGCCCTGGATATAATTGTCCCCATCGGCATGGGGCAGCGGGGATTGATCATTGCCCCGCCCAAATCAGGAAAAACATTTATCCTGCGCCATATGGCCAACTCAGTGGTTACCAACCATCCGGATGCCACTGTGTTTATCCTGCTGGTAGATGAACGCCCTGAAGAGGTAACCGATTTCCAGCGGGGACTGGTGGATGCCCATGTGTTGTATTCTTCGGCAGACCAGCAGATCGGTCAGCACATGAGGATGACGCGTCTGGCCATGCACACAGCCATCCGGTGTGCAGAAATCGGCCAGGATGCCGTGGTGTTCATTGATTCGCTGACCCGCATGACCCGGGCATTCAATGCAGACACAGACAGTTTCGGCAAAACCCTGTCAGGCGGACTGGGTGCCAATGCCATGGAATTCCCCAGAAAGATTTTCGGTGCAGCCCGGAAACTTGAAAACGGCGGTTCTTTGACCATTATCGCCACAATTCTTGTGGACACAGGCAGCCGCATGGATGATGTGATCTTCCAGGAATTCAAAGGAACCGGCAATATGGACCTGTTTTTATCCCAGCAATGTGCTGAACAGAGGATATGGCCGGCAATAAATATCAACCAGAGCGGCACCAGAAAAGAAGACCTGCTCATGGACCAGACAGCCTATGACAAGGTCGTTGACATCCGCAGAAAAGTCGCCGCCAAGGACGAAATATCCGCCATGACGGAATTCATCTCCCTGCTGGAAGATTTTTAAAGCGCCCTTCTACAGCGGTGTGAGGGCGTTTTCCAGCACCTGGTTCATATCATCCACAAAAACAATCTCCAGCTGCTTTTGAATGGATTTGGGGATCTCCTGGATATCTTTTTTGTTTTCAGACGAGATTACCACCTTTCTGATGCCGTTAGCGTGGGCAGCCAGCAGCTTTTCCTTGACCCCGCCAATGGGCAGAACCCTTCCCCTGAGAGTGATTTCTCCGGTCATGGCAACATTCCGGTTCACCGGCCGTCCGGTTAAAATGGATACCACAGCAGTACACATGGCAATGCCGGCTGATGGCCCGTCCTTGGGTATGGCCCCTTCAGGCACATGGATATGGATATCCTGGTCCTTGTAAAAATCATCTCTGATACCCAGGTCCCTGCTTCTGGATCTCACATAACTGACAGCTGCCTGGGAGGATTCCTTCATCACATCACCCAGTTTGCCTGTGATCATAATGCGTCCTTTTCCGGGCATGGTAACTGCCTCAACCGTCAGCAGTTCTCCGCCTGCCTGGGTCCATGCAAGCCCTGTAACGATTCCGGCCTTGTCTTCCATTTCAAGGGGTTTATTGCGAAATTTGGCCTGGCCCAGAAATTTCTGGATACTGGTGGTGCTTACCTGGTGGCATTTGCGTTCTTTGGTACGGACGATCCGGGTGGCGATTTTTCTGATAACCGAAGATATTTCCCGCTCAAGATTCCGGACCCCGGCTTCCCGGGTGTATAGTGTGATAATGGTCTGTACGGCATTCCTGGAAAAGGTCACATCTACCCCATTCAGGCCGTTTTCTTTCAGCTGTTTGGGAATCAGAAATTTTGTTGCGATCTGTTCCTTTTCATAGGCGGTATACCCGGGAATCTGGATAATTTCCATTCTGTCCCGCAACGGGGCTGGGATATCAAACAGGGTATTGGCAGTGGTGATGAACAAAATTTCGGAAAGGTCATAATCCACTTCCAGATAATGGTCGTTGAAATGTTTGTTCTGTTCCGGGTCCAGAGCCTCCAGCAGGGCGGATGACGGATCCCCCCGAAAGTCGGATGTCATCTTGTCGATCTCATCCAGACAGAAAACCGAATTGTTATACCCCACCTTCTTGAGGGTTTGGATAATCTTTCCGGGCATGGCCCCCACATAGGTGCGGCGGTGGCCCCGGATTTCTGCCTCGTCTCTGACCCCCCCCAGAGAAATTCTGGCAAAGGATCTTCCTGTGGCAGATGCGACAGACCGGGCCAGAGAAGTTTTTCCCACACCCGGAGGCCCCACCAGACAGAGAATAGGCCCTTTGATTTTTTTGACCAGCATCTGTACAGCCAGGTATTCCAGAATTCTTTCCTTGGGTTTTTTAAGGCCGTAATGGTCCTGATCCAGTGTTTTTTCTGCTTTTTCCAGGTCATTTTTGGCCCGATTTTTGCGAAACCAGGGCAGGGAAACCAGCCAGTCGATATAGTTTCTGATAACAGTGGCCTCAGATGACATGGGTGCCATCATCTTGAGTTTGTCCAGTTCCCGCCGGGCCACTCCGGCTGCCTCTTTTGGCATGCGTTTTTTACGTATGCGCTTTTCAAGCTCTGCAAACTCACCAGACTCCCCGTCTTCCCCCATCTCTTTTTTGATGGCCCGCATCTGCTCGGTGAGATAGTGGCGTTTCTGCAGTTTTTCCATCTGCTCCTTCACACGGCCCTTGATCTTCTGGGACATGGCAAACACTTCTGTTTCCTGCTCAATCAGCTTGAGCAGCAGAAAAAAGCGTTCTTCAATATCATCGCATTCCAGAAGCTTCTGCTTGTCAGCCACTTTAAAGGGCAGCTGGGCGGCGATGGCATCTGCATACCGTGAAGGATCTTTTTCCAGAATCTCAAGATTTTTAAAAAAACTCTTGGAAACTGCTCCTGAGATGGTGCTGTACTGTTCAAAAGCCTCCAGAACCGTTCGCAGGGCCGCTTTTACCACGGTTTCCGGTATAGGATTTTCTTCAGCCAAAATATAATCAACCGTCAAAAACCCTTTTTCATCACTGAGTTTGAGAATTTTCCCCCGTTGACACCCTTCCACCAAAGCCTTTACCGTCCCATCAGGCAGACGCAGCAGTTGGGTGATTTTTGCTTCGGTTCCCACCTGGAAAATATCCTGGATGGTGGGTTTACGCACTTCAGGGTCTTTCTGGGTGGTGAGAAATATCCGCTTATCCGCTGCCATGGCTTCTGACAGCGATTTAATGGATTTTTCCCTGCCCACAAAAACCGAGGTCGTAACAAAGGGAAACAGCACCATATCCCGCAACGGAACAAGCGGCAGGGTCTTTTTGATACGTTCTGATCCGTCCTGGTTGAAAAATCTGGAAATATTGATCATCTAGACAAACTTTCTGTCAGGCCTGTTTTTTGGGTTGTTCATACAAAAGGATGGGGGCCTCGTTTTTCAGGACGACCTCTTCTCCCACAACACATTCTCTGACATCTTCTTTGGAAGGAATCTCGTACATGATGTCCAGCATGGTTTTTTCCATGATTGCCCGCAATCCCCGGGCGCCTGATTTTCTGGCGACAGCTTCTTTGGCCATGGCTTCCAAGGCCTCGTCTGTAAACTGGAGATCCACCCCTTCAATTTTGAACAGTTCCTGGTATTGCTTGACCAGTGCATTTTTTGGTTCTGTCAGAATTTTGACCAGAGAGGCTTCCGTGAGTTCTCCAATGGAGGTGATAATGGGCAGCCTGCCTAAAAATTCGGGAATCAGCCCGAATTTTATCAAATCTTCGGGTTTGAGCTGTTCCAGCAGCGTGCCGATATTCACCTGTCTTCTATCAGTTATCTTTGCCCCGAATCCCATGGTTTTCTGGGTGATACGCCGTTCAATGATCTTTTCCAAGCCGGTAAAGGTCCCGCCGCATATAAATAGGATATTGGAGGTATCCACCTTGACATAGTCCTGCTGGGGATGTTTTCTGCCGCCTTTGGGCGGAATGCTTGCCACAGTGCCTTCAATGATTTTCAGCAAGGCCTGCTGCACCCCTTCTCCGGATACATCCCTGGTAATGGAGGGGTTATCTCCCCGCTGGGAAATTTTATCGATCTCATCGATGTAGATAATCCCTTTCTGGGCCCGCTCAATATCATAGTCTGCATTCTGCACCAGCGACAATACAATGTTTTCCACATCCTCTCCCACATAACCGGCTTCGGTCAGGGCAGTGGCATCGGCAATGGCAAACGGCACATCCAGAAATCTGGCAAGGGTCTGGGCGAGCAGGGTTTTCCCGCACCCGGTGGGACCGATGATCAAAATATTGCTTTTCTGGATCTCCACATCATCGGCGCGTTTTTCCAGACGGGATGTGAGCCGTTTATAATGGTTGTATACTGCAACGGAAAGCACTTTTTTTGCTGCATCCTGCTCAATTACATAGGAATCCAGCAGATCCTTGATCTGCCTGGGTACCATAAACTCCCTTGCCCCTTCTGATTCAGCTGCTTTTTCTTTTTCTTCATCCTCAATTATCTCACCGCAGAGCTTGATGCATTCATTGCAAATGTAAACACTGGGGCCTGCAATCAGCTTCTGAACCTCTTTTTGATTTTTTCCGCAAAAAGAACAGAAGAACTGATCACTGGTATCATCTTTTTTGGCCATATTTTTTGGACTCCTTTGAAGCTTAGCTTAGGTTTCAGCTTCCAATTCACTTCTATCGGCAACCACACGGTCTACTATGCCGTAGGTTTTTGCCTCATTACCGGACATGAAAAAATCTCTGTCAGTGTCCTTGGCAATTTTATCAATTTTCTGTTTGGTATGGGCGGCCAATATCTCATTTAAAGTGTCTTTCATCCGTAAAATTTCAGTGGCCTGTATTTTAATATCTGCTGCCTGTCCCTGGGCTCCCCCCAAAGGCTGGTGAATCATAATCCTGGCATTGGGCAGGGCAAACCGTTTTTTTTGGGCACCGGCTGCCAGAAGCAGTGCGCCCATGCTGGCGGCCTGACCGATACATACGGTTGCCACATCCGGCTTGATATACTGCATGGTGTCATACACAGCAAGGCCGGCTGTCACAACCCCT
>JAABTU010000494.1 GCA_011389715.1 Desulfotignum sp. | reverse complement strand
GACAAAAGAAAAATTTCGTTGATCCGAGTTAAGTATCATTATCCTAAACTTGATCATACCAGATGGCCCAAAACTCAAGAATACCTGAACAATCCTAAAACCGGTATCACCTCAATCCGCTGAACATTAAAAGCTCTCCACACATGCCGATGGCAAGGTATGACCGAAAATAAATAATTCTCGAAAGACCCTTATTCAATGACATATATCAATATTAGGTTTATTATTCTACAGAATTAGAAACTAAATGCTTGACATGGTCCCTTTGTTTTTTTAATCTGACCCCAAACAGGAGGATGTCATCATGAAAAAAGCATACGGGTACATTCGGGTGTCAGGCAAGGGTCAGGTTTCCGGTGACGGTTTCACACGGCAGGAAAAGGCCATCAAGGACTATGCCAAAGCCAATGGCATTGCCATCGAGCACATTTACCGGGAAAAGGGTGTCAGCGGGACACTCAAGAACCGGCCGGCCCTGACGGAAATGATGATCGACCTGGAGCAAAACGGCCATGGCATACACACGGTAATCATTGAACGGATCGACCGCCTGGCAAGGGACCTGATGATCCAGGAAACCATACTGGATGACATGCAGAAAAAAAGCATTGAGATCATCTCTGTGACGGATGGGGATCTGCTTGAAGACGATCCTACCCGGAAGCTGGTCCGGCAGGTGCTGGGTGCCATAGCCGAATATGACAAGGAAATGACCGTCCAGAAGCTCAGGGCTGCCCGGAACCGGAAACGGGTTTTGAACGGCAAGTGTGAGGGCAGGAAGTCCTATCATGAGACAGACCCGGTATTGATTGCAGAAATAAAACGGTTGCGCCGGAAGCCTAAAAATGGGAAAAGGTTGTCATTGCAAAAAACGGTGGATGCCCTGAATGAGGCCGGGTATAAGACGGCTACCGGGCTGGAGTTTACATTGCCGATCATCAAGAACATCATTTTCAAAACCATGAAGAAGGGTTGATATGGTAGAACGCCTCAAAGCCAAATTGAAATTGCTGGAACAGATCACTGATGCCATCCGGCAGGGGCTGACCCCGGGGAACATTCAGCGGATTTTGAAAGGCAGAGCTGACCTGAACCGATCTAAAACCGACCGCCTCAAAAACACAGACAAGTTTGATTCATGACGTTCTCTCTTGATTGAAAGGTTTGCTCATGATAGGGATTCATTGATGTAACCCTAATTGATTGGAAATCATGGCATCATCTGAAGAAAAAACATACAGTGGTGACATTGTGGCAGGTTCATTGCTGTTACCGGAAAGCCGCAAAATTGCAGGTCTGCTGCTCCGGCATGTCAGCCCGGAACAGTGGCACCGGGCTGTTTTTCTGGACAACATCCTGCAGAAACGAAGCCCTGCAGGCATTGAAAGACATGCACGCCTTATCAGGAATCGGCTCATGACCTTTGACGACCCGGTTTGGCGGCTGATCAAGGAGGAATCGGTCCAGACCGCTTCCCAGGCATTGATGGCATGTGCCGTCAAGCACAGCCGGCTGCTGGGGGATTTTATGGATACGGTGGTGCGGCAGCACTGGCAGACCTTTCACCGTCAGATCGATGCAGCGGACTGGCGCAGGTATCTGGAGCGATGTGCACAGATCGATCCCGGGGTGGAGGGCTGGCAGCCGACCACCCGGTACAAACTCAAGCAGGTGGTGTTCAGAATGCTGGCGGAAGCCGGGTATATCGACAACACCCGGGCCTGCCGCCTGCTGCCGGTGGTGCTGGCCCCCGACATCCGGGACTATCTCAAAGAACACGGGGAAACCTATGTATTGCGTTGCATGGAAGTGACCTCTCTATAAACGATAAGGACGGTGCATGACATCTTTCAAAGACCGCCTGGACAAAATACTCGACCGCCTCATGTCCGAAGAGCTGCTGTCCAATGCCGGGCTGGGCAATGAAATCGGGTTCTATATCTTTGATTATCCCCCGGAACATGAGCTTGAGGTCCGGGAGCATATCCAGTTTCTGCTGCGGCAGCTGCCCAAAAGAAAACCGCAGCTGCGGTTCACCCACATCCATCTGTTCGAACTGATGCTGTCTTATCTCAAAAAACGAAAGTATCTGGAGCGGGCTTTCAAAGTCCAGGCGGAAAAAGGAGATGATGCACTGTTAAAGTCATTGAAAGGACCGCTGGATCCGAAAAGAATGGCAGCGGAATTCATTGCCCAGGCCCCGCCGGAACAAAACGACCTGGTGCTGGTATCCGGAGTGGGGTCTGCCTATCCCCTGCTCAGAAGTCACAACCTGTTGAACAATCTCCATCACCTGATGGAAGACACCCCCCTGGTGATGTTCTATCCGGGGGTATATACCGGCCAGGGGCTCCGGCTGTTCGGCCGGCTGACGGAAATCAACTATTACCGGGCCTTTCAACTGGTGGTCTGACAATCAAGGGAAACGATCCATTATGCAGATTCGAGACATTTTCAAAAAACCGATCTCCCGGCCCATCAACGGTGTGGTGAAAGCGGATCAGGTCAATGAATCCGTGGTGTGGCAGGAACTGGAAGAATATGTGGTCACCAGAGAGCTGAACGGGTATTTGCGGACCTTTCTTTCCGCCTACCTGGATGCGCTCGACCAGCCCCATGATCCGGTGGTGGCCAGCCGCATGGGAGTGTGGGTGTCCGGGTTTTTCGGCTCGGGTAAATCTCATTTTATCAAAATCATTTCCTATCTCCTGGAAAACCGCACGGCCCGTTGTCCGGATACCCTGGAAGAGAAAAAAGCGGTGGACTTTTTTGCGGACAAGATCCAGGACCCCATGCTGTTCGGGGATATCAAACGCACGGCAGACATCGACGCGGATGTGGTACTGTTCAACATCGACAGCCGGGCCGATGCCACAGAGGGACGGTCTGTGATCCTGTCCGCATTCTGGCGCATGTTCAACGAAAGCCAGGGGTTCTGCGCCGACTCCCTGCACCTGGCTGAAATGGAACGGTACCTGACCCTCCAGGGCAGATATGACGCGTTCAAAGACCAGTTCCGGCAGATCTACGGGTCGGACTGGGAAACGGAACGGGATGCCTATTCCCTGCTCCAGGACGAGATTGTCCAGGCCTTGTCCCTGGTGCTGGACAAAAGCCAGGAAGCGGCCAGAGACTGGTTTGAAACGTATGAATCCCGGTTCTCCCTGACGGTGGACCACTTTGCCAGAAAGGTCAAAGCATACCTGGACACCAAACCCGACCATCACCGCATCATTTTTCTGGTGGATGAAATCGGGCAGTTCATCGGCAATGACACCCATTTGATGCTCAACCTCCAGACCATTGTGGAAGACCTGGGCCGGATCTGCAACGGGCGGGCCTGGGTGATCGTGACCTCCCAGGAGGATATCGATGCCGTGATAAAAGATGTCCGTTCCTCCCGGGCCAATGATTTTTCCAAAATCCAGGGCCGGTTCAACACCCGGCTGTCCCTGTCCAGTACCAATACCGACGAGGTGATCCAGGTCCGGCTGCTGGAAAAGCAACCCCACGCCCAAACCATCCTGGACGGGTTGTTCCGGGAAAAAGGGGACATCCTGAAAAACCAGCTCAGTTTCAGCCATGACACGGCCACCCTGAAAAATTATGCCACGGCCGAATCGTTCGTGAACTACTATCCTTTTATCCCCTACCATTTTCAGCTGGTTCAGAAAATCTTTGAATCGATCCGCAAAGCCGGCGCCACCGGGCTTCACCTCAGCCGGGGGGAACGGTCCATGCTGGACGCGTTTCAATCCGCTGCGGTCCATGTGTCGGACAAAGAGATCAGCGCCCTGGTGCCCCTGTATGAATTTTTTCCCTGCATCGAAAGCTTTCTGGACACGGCGGTCAAACGCAGCATCGACCAGGCAAAGGACAACAAGGGCCTGGACCTTCCCATGGATATCCAGCTGCTCCAGACCCTGTTCCTGATCCGGTATGGGGACATCCTCAAACCCAACATCGACAACCTGGTCACCCTGTGTATCGATCAGGTGGATGCCGACCGGATCACCTTGAAAAACGCCATTGACGCGTCTTTGATTCGTCTGGAAAAAGAGAACCTGATCAGCCGCAACGGGGACCTATATTTTTTCCTTACCAACGAGGAGCGGGAAGTCTCCCGGGAGATCCGGAACATCACCATCCCCTCCCATGCGGAAACCGATCTTCTGGCGGCCATGGTGTTCGAGGATGTGCTCAAAAACAAAAACCGGCATCGGTATGTGCCGTTCAAACGGGATTACGGGTTCAACCGCATCTGTGATGACAAACCCTGGGGCAAAAAAATGGATGCGGATTTGAGCCTTGAGATCATCAGTCCCCTGCACGATCAGTACGACCTGTTCAACACCGGCAAGTGCAACATGCACAGCCTGGATCATGAAGGCATGGTGATGGTGAAACTGGGAAACGACCCGGACCTTTTTTCCGCCATCCGCACCTATATCCAGACCGACACCTATATCCAGGAAAAAAGTGATGCCGCCGCATCCACCCGGCTCAAACAGATTTTGCGGGACCGGGCCGATGACAACCGGCACCGGAGAGACCGGCTGGTGGCACGGGTGTCGGATCTGTTGCAAAAAGCGGATTTCCACACCCTGGGCAAATCCCTGGACATCGATGCCGCCTCCCCTGCCAAAGCCGTGGACGAGGCGTTCGATTATCTCGTGGAAAACACGTTCCGCAAATTTCATTACCTGACAAAAATCCATGAGGACCCGGTCAAAGAGATCCGGCAGATCCTTCTGGCTGATGACATCGGCCAGGAACAGATGGTGCTGGCATTCGACCAGGAAGACCCCCGGGACATCAGGGAAGTCATGACCTTCATCGATCTGACCCGGGCCGGCAACAAAGTGGTGGTGCTGGACCAGCTGGTGCGGCATTTTGCCGGGCGGCCCTATGGCTGGCCCGAATTCCAGGTGGTGATCTTGGCGGCCACTCTGTTCATGGCCGGAAAAATCAGCCTGCTGGAAGCCAAGACAACACTCCGGCCCAAGGATGCCATCCCTCTGCTGTCCAAAGCCCATCAATGGAAACAGGTCCAGATTGAACCCAAGGCCACCCCTACCGGCAAGGAGCTTCAGCAGGCCCGGAAACTGGGCAAGGAACTGTTCGGTGTCATGGCCCCTGACGGCCAGCGGCAGATCGGCCGCTATATCCGCACCGGGCTTGCCGAATGGACCGCACCCCTGGACAAATACAAACCCCTGGCAGACACGGGCAACTACCCGGGTAAACAGCAGATCGATGACTGCTTGGCTGTCACGGCCCGAATCCTGGATATCCATGACACTGTTGAAATGATCCGGGCCTTCATTGACAACAAGGCAGACCTTCTGGATGCCCATGACGATCTTCTGGAGCTCCGGGATTTTTATGACCACCAGAAACCCACCTGGGAATCGTTGACATCCGCGCTCCAGCGGTTTGTCCCCAACCAGACAGCACTGGAGAAACAGGCAGATGTCCGGTCCGCGCTGATGCGGCTCCAGGAGATTGCCAATACGGCCCATCCCTATCCCATGCTCAAAGAGGTGTCCGGGTTGATTGCCACCGTAGACACCGCCAATCAGGCCATTGTCGCGGAAAAACGCACGGATGCGGTTCAGGAGATCGAAGACAAAATTCAGCGGATCACCACCCTTTTGGCAGACCAGTCCGCCGGGGATGATTTCAAGAATCGGGTGCTGCATCCGCTGCAGAACGTGAAGAAAAAAATCGGCACGGAATGGAGCATCCCCCAGATTTCATACAGTGTAAACGAGTTCCGGGAAATGTACGACACGGCCCTGGAAACCATTGAGGAACAGTTCCAGCCTCCCCCTGAACCGGACAAACCGGTGAAGCCGACCTTCACCATCAAGCCGGCGGATCTCAAACACAAAGCGTTCCTGGATTCGGAACAGGATGTGGCCCGCTATATCGAGATCGTCCAGCAGGCCCTGCTCAAGGCGATCCGGAAAAACCAGAGGATACGGATTCAATGAACACCGCACCCATCCGGGCCTATGCCCCGAAAGCGAGAAAAGAATTTTTCAAGGCGGTCACGGAACGGGCCGCTCAGTTCGGCATTCACGGGGATGACCGGATCGAGCCGGTCACCTTTACCGGGGATGTGGCCATGATCGGGTCCCGGGCGTTTTCAAAAAAAGGCGGCATGCTGCGGGAAAAGCTGGCGGCCCGGGTCCGGCAGAAAGGGTATGAACCCGTGATGCGGGCCGGGGCCGACACCTGGTTCAACCGGTTTGTGGCGATCCGGTACATGGAACTGCACGATTTTCTGGGGCATGGATACCGGGTCCTGAGCAATCCCGGAGAATCGGACATCCCGGAAATCCTGGAACATGCCACGGACGTGGACCTGCCCGACCTGGACCGGAAACAGGCAGCGGCCCTCCGCCTGGCCGGGGACCGGGACAACGACCTGTACCGGATGCTGATCCTGGCCCAGTGCAGTGCCCTGAACAAAGCCATGCCGTTTTTGTTCGAACCCATCGACCATGAAACCGAACTGCTCCTGCCGGACAATCTCCTGCACACCCGGTCCCCGGTCAGACAGCTGGTCACGGATATCGACGAATCCCTGTGGGAGGATGTGGAGATCATCGGCTGGATCTACCAGTTTTACATTTCCGAGAAAAAAGACCGGATCATCGGCAAAGTGGTACCGTCCAGAGACATCCCGGCCGCCACCCAGTTGTTCACCCCCAACTGGATCGTGAAATACATGGTGGAAAACACCCTGGGCCGGTTGTGTCTGGCCGGACATCCCGCATCCACGCTCAAAGACCGGATGGCCTATTACATCCCCCCGGAAGAATCGGACCCGGACAGCGCCGCCGGGCCGGATACAACCCCGGAATTCCTGGACCCGGAACAGATCCGCTTTTTCGATCCGGCCTGTGGGTCCGGCCATATCCTGGTGGAAGCCTATGACCTGTTCCGGGCCATCTACCTGGAACGCGGTTACCAGACCCGGGACATTCCCCGGCTGATCCTGGAGAAAAACCTGTACGGCCTGGATATTGACGACCGGGCCGCGCAACTGGCCGGGTTTGCCGTGCTCATGCGGGCGAGAAAAAATGACCGCAGGATCCTGGACCGGCCGGACGTGATCCTGAACATCCAGTCCATTGTGACCACCCGGGACCTGAACATGGACGGCCTGGTGACGGCCGTGTCAAAACTCAACGGCGGCAAAGGCGTCTGGAACGATATCCGGAAACTGACAGATCTGTTTCTTGATGCCGACACCTTTGGCTCACTGATCACCATCCCGGATGACCTGGCGGCCCGGCTGCCGGACATCGCCTCCGTGCTTGCAGGAGATCCGGCCGGGCATGACGATCTGTTCTCCTATGGAGCTGAACAGGAGGCCGGTGTCCTGGTCCCGGTTGTCCGGCAGGCTATGATCCTGGCCGGCACCTATGACTGTGTGGTGGCCAATCCGCCCTATATGGGCACCAAAGGGATGAATCCGGATCTCAAAAGGTTTGCTCGGGATCGGTTTCCTGACAGCAAATCAGATCTGTGCACGGTCTTTATTGAACGGAACCTTGAATTGACGAAAACCAAAGGTCTGGTGGGAATGATCACCATGCAAAGCTGGATGTTTTTGTCCTCGTTTGAAAGACTCAGAAAGAAAATTCTGGATCATCATACCATACTTTCCATGGCCCATCTGGGTGCCAGGGCATTCAGCAGCATCGGAGGCGAAGTGGTGTCAACCACCGCCTTTGTCTTGGAGAATCACCCGGACCCTCATTATAAGGGGGCTTATATCCGTCTGGTGGACGGCGGATCTGAAGCGGAAAAAGCAACCATGTTCAAAGAGGCGATCCATTGAACACATTCGTTCAAAATCTGTTGACCCGCACCGAAGGAAAAACCCTGGAGTTCAAACAGGACCTGTCTTCCCCCCAACCGGTATTGAAAACCCTGATTGCGTTTGCCAACACCGCCGGAGGAAGACTGGTCATCGGGGTGACCGAGGACTGGGCCATGGCCGTGGACAGCATCATGCTGTTTTTGAAGAAACACGCCATGCGCGGGGCCGACATCTCGGGCATCCGGCGCAAAGATGTCTGGAGCATCCCCCTGGACATCCTGCGGGAAGCAGTCATCAACGCCCTGGTGCATGCCGACTATTCCCAGCGGGGGGTGCCGGTCCGCATTTCCTTTTTTGACAACCGTATCGAGATTGAAAACCCCGGCATCCTGCTGCCCGGCATGACTGTCGAGGACATGAAACAGGGGGTGTCCCGGATCCGGAATCCGGTGATCGCACGGGTGTTCCGGGAACTGAAACTGGTCGAGCAATGGGGCATAGGGGTACCCCGGATATTCCAACAGGCCCGGGAACTGGGGCTGCCGGAACCGGAAATCCTGGAGATCGGCATGCGGCTGCGGTTTATCGTGGGCCTGGGAACATCGGTTCCGGTGACATCCGCAGGCAACAAAAACCAGGCACAAGGGGGAGCACAAGAACCGGCACAAGTCGAGGCACAAGATCAGGCACAAGTGGGGGCACAAGTCGATCGCCAGATTCTGACAGCCTGTGCAGAAAACCCGCTGTCCTCGGCAGAAATCGCCGCCGCCCTGGGGCATCGCCAGTTGAGCGGAAACCTGCGCAAAGCCCTGCCCCGTCTCCGCGAGGCCGGACTGCTGGCATTCACGGTTCCGGATCATCCCAAAAGCAGGCTACAGAAATACCGGGTGACGGACAAGGGGCGACAATGGATCGATGAGCAAAAAAGCCTGATGACTCCAAGAAGGGGAAAATGAATGAGTGACACGGCACCAGCAGCAATCAATGAAAATATGGAGAAGCATTTTTTCAGGGCATCGGCTGAGGATTTCAAAAAGATTCCGGGAAGTCCGATTGCGTATTGGCTACCCAAAGCAGCTATTGATGTTTTAGACGAAACAAAACCTCTCGGACAAATTAGTAAGCCTAGAAAAGGAATGTGTACAAGAGATAATGATTTTTTTGTTCGTCTATGGGCAGAGGTGGCATTCAATAAAATTGGTTTGAATTACCTATCACGTGAACAAGCAAAATTGTCTCAAAAAAGGTGGTTTCCATACCAAAAAGGTGGAGAATTCCGACAATGGTTTGGGAATCATTATTTTTTAGTTGATTGGGAGAATGACGGTTACACTTTGTTACATATGGAAGAATTGGGTTGGAACGGGAATTCAACTAATCACAATTTAGAATTTATATTCAAATCTGCTATTGTATGGTCAAAAATTACTTCATCGAGACCAAATTTCAGATATTCCCCTAATGGTTTTTTGTATGATGATGCTTCTGGAGTTTGTCATATCAAAGATGAAGCGGATAAAATAAACATACTAGGTTTTCTTTGTAGCAAACTGGGACAATTTTATATGGGAGTAATAAACCCTACTCTGAATATTCAACCAAAAAATATGGCGGCTATGCCGTTTTTACAAAAAATTACAAATTCTTCAATAACTTCAATTATCACCATTTCAAAACAAGACTGGAACTCCTACGAAACCTCCTGGGACTTCACCACCCTCCCCCTGCTGGATCCTGACCATCACCATCCCACCCTGGAACAGACCTATGCCCATCTCCGTGCCCAATGGCAGGACAACACCCTTGAAATGCAGCGGCTGGAGGAGAAAAACAACCGGATTTTCATAGACGCCTATGGCCTTCAGGAGGAGTTGACCCCGGACGTGCCCCTGGAAGAGATCACCCTGACCTGTAATCCCCGGTACCGGTACGGCAAAGGAAAAACCGATGAGGACTATGAAACCCTGCTGCGCTGCGACACGGTCAAGGAGCTGATCTCCTATGCGGTCGGCTGCATGATGGGACGTTACAGTCTGGATGAACCGGGACTGGTGTACGCCCACAGCGGCAATCAGGGGTTCGATCCGGACCGGTACCAAACCTTCCCGGCGGATGAGGACGGCATCCTTCCGGTCATGGACCTGGACTGGTTTGACGATGATGCGGCCCGCAGGCTGTCGGCCTTTATCCAATGCATATGGCCGGAAACCCATCTGGATGACAATCTGACCTTTATCGCAGACTGCCTGGCACCCCGGGCGGCCGAGTCCCCCCTGGATACCATCCGGCGGTATTTGAGCACCACGTTTTTCAAGGACCACATGAGAACCTACAAGAAACGGCCCATTTACTGGCTGTTTTCCAGCGGCCGGCAAAAAGCGTTCACCTGCCTGGTCTACCTGCACCGGTATCACCCGGCCACCTTGTCCCGGATGCGGTCCCATTATGTGACCCCGCTCCAGGGAAAACTGGCGGCCCGCATGGAGTTTCTGGACCATGAACGGCAGGCGGCCGGCACCCCGTCGGCCCAGAAAAAGATCCAGACACAGATGGATCTGCTGAAAAAAAAGCAGGCTGAGCTGAACACGTTTGACGATGAGCTGCGGCATTATGCGGATATGAAGATCGACCTGGACCTGGATGACGGGGTCAAGGTCAATTATGCCAAGTTCGGCAATCTTTTGGCCGAACGGAAAGGGATCGTCGGGAAATGACCATGGATACACACCAGATCAGCCAGACCCTGGCCCGGATTTTCAGCCGTCCCGAAAACAAAGTGGTGTTCTGGTATGACGGGGAAAAAGAGTTTGAAGACAGCCTGGCAGAGATCCAGGTGCCGGGGGTGACCCTGGTGCGGCTGGATTCGGCCGGGTCCCTGGAAATGAGAATCCGGATCGAACACCGGGACCCCGCAGACCGGTTGCTGCTCTATGCCCCATATGAGGAGCCGCCCCCGGAAAAAAACTGGCTGTTCGACATCCAGCTGTATGCCTGCCCATTCCATGCGGACAAAGCCT
>JAABTU010000504.1 GCA_011389715.1 Desulfotignum sp. | reverse complement strand
TTTGAAGATCTGCATGTAAAAAACACCCCTGATAAGACAGCCTTGGTGTGGCATGATATTCACACTGGTGAAAAAAAAGCATTTTCTTATCTGGACCTGTCCGAAAAAGCCAACCAGCTGGTGAATTTCCTTGCACAAAACAAGGTGGGCCACACACACAATATGTATATGATGGCACCGGTGCTTCCGCAAATCTGGATTTCAAGCGTTGCCTGCATAAAAGCCGGTATTGTGGCGGTCCCCACTGCTACATCCATGACTCCCAGGGAGCTGGAATACCGGTTTGAGACCTATAAACCGGATGTGGTGCTGGCGGATGAAGCCAGTGCCGAGCTCATTGACCAGGCAGCACAGCAGACCGGTATCCATCCAAAAGTCAAATTGGTGCTGGGCACAAGAGAAGGGTGGACCTGTTTTGATGAGATCAGCACCCAGAATACGGAAGCCAGGGCTGCCGAGACCCGGTCCGATGATATTTTGTTCTGCTTTTTTACCTCCGGCACCACAGGGCTTCCCAAACGGGTGGGGCACACGGCATTGTCTTACCCGGTGGGCCATCTGTCCACCACTGTTGTCATCGGCACACAGCCTGATGATATCCACCATAATCTGAGTGCCCCCGGCTGGGCAAAATGGTCCTGGTCCTCTTTTTTTGTACCTTTTAATGTGGGGGCTACCGTGACCGCGTTTGCCTTTACCACAATGGATCCTGTTCTTTACCTCAAAGCTTTGGAGCGGCACAGAGTCACCACTTTTTGCGCGCCTCCCACTGCCTGGCGGATGTTTGTGAATACAGATCTGTCCGGGTTTGATCTGTCCTGCCTGCGCCAGTCCATCTCAGCCGGTGAACCGTTGAATCCGGATGTGATCACCCGGTGGAAAAAACATACCAACACCCGGATCCGGGATTTTTACGGGCAGACCGAATCCACTGCCATGATCGGCAATGCCCCGTGGATGGCCGAAACCATGCGGTCCGGTTCATTCGGCAAACCCATTCCCATGTATGATGTGACACTGGCAGATGATGAAGGAAATGAGATTACCACCCCTGATACAGTGGGCCACATTGTGGTCAGGCAGGACAGGTGGCGGGGTATCGGGTTGTTTTGTGAATACATCGGCAACCCGGAAAAAATGAGCGCCGTGTTTGTGGACAATTTTTACTATACCGGCGACCGGGCCTCTTTTGATACCGATGGATTCTGGTGGTTTGTGGGAAGGGCTGATGATGTGATCAAATCATCTGATTTCCGCATCGGGCCTTTTGAGGTGGAAAGCGCGCTGGTGGAGCATCCGGCTGTGGCGGAAGCCGCTGTTGTGGGGGCGCCTGATCCCCAGCGGTACCAGCTGGTCAAGGCCTATGTTATCCTGAACCAGGGGATTGAACCAAACCGGGACCTGGCCCTGGATTTGTTCAGGCACACCACCAATATTCTGGCAAAATTCAAGATCCCCAGAATCATCGAGTTTGTCACAGAGGTCCCCAAGACCATTTCCGGTAAAATCCGGCGCATCGAACTGCGGGAAATGTCAGCTTCACCATCAGAAACTCCCGGCCAGGGACAGATCACAGAATATTTTTACTGGGATTTTCCCGAGTTAAGTTCCAAAAAAAGGCAGTAGACAGCCTTGTCAGGGGAGAGGCAGCCCGGTCATGCAAAAGGCATCTCCACTTCGATCTCCCCGCTGCCGGTGCGCATGAATTTGGCATCCGGGTAGCGCTTCTGGAAGACCTTGAGCATTTTGCGGTTTTCTGCAAGAACGGTGGCAAGAAAACTTGTGTAATTGTTTTCTTTGGCAATGCCCTCCAGGGTTTCCAGTAAAAAGGAACCAATGCCCATGCCGTGCAGGTTTTCTTTCACCAGGAACGCCACTTCTGCAGCATCGTCCGTGGCCTCGGCATAGGAACCGATGGCCACGATCTGTTTGCGCTGGCCCACCTGCATCAGGCCGATCAGGGTCATGTTCCGGCGGTAGTCCACCTCAGCCCACTGCTGCTGCAGCATCTCTCTGGAAAACACCTTGCGCTTGTTGAAAAACCGGTAGTAAATGGAATCTTCCTGCAGAGAATAAAAAAAATGCCGGGACTCAAACTCATCGGAAGGCAGCAGGGGCCTGAAATTGATGTCTTTGCCGTTGGCAAGTTTTAACGTGTAATGGTAGGAATCCAGAAACATGAGGTCCTGGCTGGTGGGGGGCAGCTGGTCCGGGAAAATATAGTGGCGCTTTTTGGCTTCGGATATCAACTCTTTTCTGAATTTGGGATGGGCGATCTGGGCCAGTTCCATAACCCGCTGGTAGATGCTTTTGCGCCGCATTTCTGCAATCCCGTATTCGGTCACAATGATATCGATATCGCCTCTGGTGGTGGCCACGCCGGCCCCTTCACTTAAGTGGGGCACAATGCGGGATACCTCCTCATTCTGGGCTGTGGAAGGGATGATGATAATGGAAAATCCCCCTTCCGACATGGCGGATCCCCGGATGAAATCCACCTGGTCCCCGATGCCGCTGTAAAACAGGTAACCCTTGGAATCCGTACAGACCTGGCCGGTCAGATCCACCTCCAGAGCGGAACTGATGGAGATCAGCCGGTCGTTTTTGGCGATCACATTGGGGTCATTGACAAATTCCGAGGATTTGAAATAGAACATGGGATTGTTGTCCACATAGTCATACAGGGCTTTTGACCCCATGCACAGGGATGCCACCACCCGGTCCGGCAGGTAGTTTTTCTTTCTGTTGGTAATCACTTTTTTTTCAAACAACGGCAGCAGTCCGTCGGTGATGACCTGGGTGTGGATCCCCAGGTCCTTTTTGTCGGCCAGATAGGGCAACACCGCATCAGGCAGGTGGCCGAATCCGATCTGGAGGGTGGCGCCGTCATCCACCAGCATGTTGACATAGTGGCCGATTCGCTCTATTACCTGTTTGTTTTTCTGGGTGGGCAGAGATTCCAGCAGCGGTTCCTCATATTCCACCAGAAAGTCGATTTCATCCACATGCACCACGGAATCTCCCCAGGTTCTGGGCATCCGGGGGTTGACCTGGGCAATTACCAGGTCGGCATTTTTCATGCCTGACAAGGTGATATCCACGGAGATGCCCAAAGAGCAGTATCCATGCTTGTCCGGTGGGCAGACCTGGACCAGGGCCACATCCAGGCCGATTTCCCGGTGTTCAAAAATTTTGGGAATCTGGGACAGATACACCGGGATATAGTCAATTTTTCCTTCAAACGCAGACTGGCGCATGAGCACGGAAATAAAAAACAGCTTGATGGAAAACCGGGACAAAAATTTTTCATCATGGATGTATTTGGACAAAGAAGATGACAGCATCTGATACACAATGATGTCCTGGGTACTTACATTCTCCACCATAGCCTTTATCAGGCGCTGGGGTTCGCCGCATCCGGTGCCGATGAACACCCGGCTGCCGTTTTTGATCTTTTTGACGCTTTCTTCCGGGGTGAGCAGTTTTTCCGGACATACGTCCCTGAGATTCATCAATGTCGGTCTCCTTTATATAAAGCCGTCAGCCGTCAAAACCCAGTTATCAGCTTCCAGTAAACAATTACAAATTTTTCCCTGCTGGTTACTACCGGCTAACAGCTAACAGCTACCGGCTAACAGCTAACAGCTAACAGCTAATGGCTAACAGCTAACAGCTAACAGCTAACAGCTTTCATGCCCTGCCGGGCACAACAAACAATGAAAGAACAGATCCACAGAGGGTTTTTTCATATACATTTTGGCCCATTATGAAATACTTTTTATGCAAAGTACAGTAAAAATGCGAAAGGCCATCCCCGGGGCCGGCAGCGGCTATTTTCCCGGTGCTGTCTGTTTTCCAGTGGTCTGGTCAATCCAGTCAAGAAACGCAGGCAGCCCGTTTGTTACCGGTACCTGGAGGATCTGGGGTACCTCATAGGTGTGGTGCGCCAGGATAAAGGCTTCCAGAACAGGGTACAAGGATGTCCGGGTCTTGATGGTCAGCCGGGTTTCTGTTTCTGTCTGCACCCGGTTATCCCAGGTATAGATGCTGACCACCGGGTTCATCTGCACACAGGCAGCCAGTTTTCTGTTAACAATTTTGGATGCCAGATCTGTGGCTTCTGTTTCACTGCCGCAGGTGACAAGAACCATGCAATGGGACATGATACCTCCTTATCATGGGAATTCGGTCATGAAAATCCAGTATAACTCGATGATCAAGTTTTTGTGTTTGGTTCTTGGAAAACGGGGTCAGGTTTGTGTTATTGGCGTTATCTACCACAGCATTTGTGACCCCATGACGGCACAGATAATGCCATTAACGCAAGCCTGACCCCTCACAAGTCCATGGTCTGCGGTGCAAACGCCAGGGTGGCGAAATAATCTGCCATGGTTTCCGCCCGCCGGATGAGTGCAACGCTGCCATCTTTTTTTAGCACAAGTTCTTTGGGGCGTAAATGGCCATTGTAGTTGAACCCCATGGAATGGCCGTGGGCACCGGTGTCATGGATGACCAGAATATCGCCTTCACCGGTTTTCGGCAAAAGCCGCTGGATGGCAAATTTGTCATTGTTTTCGCACAAAGACCCCACCACGTCCACTGGCCCGGATACAGGCAGATGGTCTTTCCCATGGACATGCACATGGTGGTAAGCGCCATACATCCCCGGCCGCATCAGGGCGGACATGGAGGCATCCACCCCCACATAATCCCTGTAGATCTGCTTGTGGTTGATGACACTGGTGACCAGGACCCCGTGGGGGCCGGTAATGTAGCGGCCGCTTTCCATATACAGCCTGGGGGCCCAACTGTGTTTTTTCTTGAATTCTGCCAGGGATTCACGGATGCCCCCGGCCATGGCAGCCAGATCAAAGGGGGTGTCTTCGGGGGTATAGGGAATGCCTAAGCCCCCGCCGATGTTGATGAATTCAAAGGTGATGCCCAGGTTTTTGTGAATTTCTGTTATGATGGAAAGCAGCATGTCCGCAGTTTCAACCATGTAGGTAAAATTGCGTTCATTGGATGCGAGCATGGTGTGGATGCCGAAGCGCTTGACTCCCATCTGGATGGCTTTTTCATAGGCTGTTTGGATCTGGTCATGGCTGACCCCGTATTTGGCTTCCACAGGATTGCCTATAATATGGTTGCCTGACCGTTTCGGGCCGGGATTGTACCTGAAGCAGATCAGCTCCGGTACCCCGGGCAGCTTTTGCACCAGAGAGGTATCATCCAGGTTCAGGATGCACCCGCCATGGGCCATTGCCTGCCTGAACTGTTCAGCACTGGTATTGTTGGAGGTGAACATGAGCGCTTCTCCTTTGGCCCCGATTTTTCTGGCCAATACCAGTTCAGGAACAGAGCTGCAGTCAAATCCAAACCCTTTTTTGTGCAGGATCTCCATGACAGCAGGATTTGGCAGGGCCTTGACGGCAAAGTATTCTTTGAACCCGCCAACAGGCCTGAATGCGGCAGTAAGGGTGTCGCAGGTATCACAGATGCCGATTTCATCATAGATATGAAACGGGGTGCCAAAGGTGCTGACGATCTCAGGTAAAATTGCGGAAAGCCGTTTTCTGAAAGAATCTGACATGGGCATGGGAAATTTCCTTGAAAAAAAGAATTATGCGAAAATGCGCAAAGATATCATGTGGTCCTGGCCAGCATGATTTTGGCGCTTTCTTTAAACGTTGAAAGTACGATATGGGTACGGGTGGATACAACAGTATTCAGGCAGTTAATCCGGGAGTGCAGAACCGTTTCAAGCTCTTTGTTGTCCGCCACCCGGAGTTTGGCCATCAGGCAGTCTTCGCCTGTCAGGTAATGTACTTCCTGGACCTGGTCAATGGCAGCCAGGGCGCGCCCGGTACAGGTAAAACCGGCGGGATCGGATACCATGACATGGACAAAAGCCACCATGGCGCATTTGAACATATCCGGGTTGAGCCGGACTTCATAGCCCTGGATGACACCTGCTGCTTCCAGCTTTTTGATACGTTCCAGTACTGCAGATGGTGCCATGCCAATAGCCCTGGCCACTTCCACATTGGGAATTCTTGCTTTTTTTTGCAGGATCTGCAGAATTTGTAAATCGGTTTTGTCCATGGAGATAGGATCCATTCACAGGGAGTTTTTCAGATATTTTTGTATAATATTCATAGTTTTTTGTTATGTCAAGAATAAAAATATTCTAAAAAATAATTTTTTAGAATTATATTCGTTATATTCCCGGAAAGCGCTGTATTTTAATTTTTATTGATAAAACCATTGCTTTCATATACATTTACGGAAAAACAAACAGGTATTCATAAACAGGTTGATAATAAAAGACAATGATTGACGATACCATTAAAATCCTGGTGGTGGATGATGAAGAAGGCATCCGGGATGTCACAGAAGGATATTTCCAGAAAAAAGGATATGAGGTATACACAGCTGAAAACGGGGCACAGGCCCTTGAAATTATCAACCAGATAAACATCTCCTGTATTTTTACAGACATCAACATGCCGGTGATGGATGGACTTGAGCTGGCAGAAAAAATTCGACAGATTGAAAATACGCTGCCGGTGGTGGTGATGACCGGATATCCGTCTTTGGAAAATTCCATTCAGACCCTGAAAAACGGGGTTGTGGACTATCTCATAAAACCGGTGAACTTAGAACAGATGGAATTGACCCTGAAGCGGATTTTACGGGAACGGGAACTGTTTATTGAGAACCTCATCCTTAAGGAGGAAGTCGCCCGTAAAGCCAGGCTCCAGGAACTCAATGACCAGCTGCTCAAACGGGTGGAAGAGGTCAATACCCTGAACCGGGTGATGGAGGATTTTTCTGCCACAGATTCCAGTTACGGGATCTTTAACAAGGTGGTGGATTTAGGGGTGGAAGAACTCAAGGCCGACAGGGTCTTTTTTCATATTTTTTCAGAACAGGACAACTCCCTGGTTCTGGTGGCTGACTCCGCGTCCGGTTTTTCCAGTGACAATGCGTTACACGGGTTTGGTAAAGACATTCCTGAAAAAACCAAAGCCTATGTTAAAGCATGTCTCATGACCGATGAAAATCCCTGTCTGGTGTCTGAATCAAAGCAGATCAGTTCTTTAGATGAACCGGTGAATTCGTTTATGGTGGTTCCGTTGAAAATCCGGGACAAAATTTTCGGGGTGGCCTCTGCCTTTATTTTTCAAGAGGACCGGTTTTTCAGTGAAAAAGATATCTACTATATGAATTTTATCACCCAGAAAGCTGCGTCTGCCATAGAAAATATCGCCCTGTATGAAAATATTTATGACAATTTGTTTTCCACCCTGTTTGCCTTTGTTACTGCCCTTGAGGTGCGCGACCTTTACACACGCAAACACTCCACCCGGGTGGCCAGGTACGCCCATATGATCGCCGAAGAGATGGGCTGCTCCGAAGAGGAACTGGATGTGATAAATTTTGCCGGCAGTCTCCATGATATCGGAAAGATCGGCATCCGGGATGATATCCTCCTGAAACCGGGCAGGCTGACAGATGAAGAATATGAGAAGATCAAAGAGCATCCGGTCATAGGGGCTGACATCATAAGCAAACTGGGGCTGTGGGACAGAGAGATGGAGATCATCCGGCACCATCACGAACGCTTTGACGGCAAAGGGTATCCTGACGGTCTCAAGGGTGAGGATATTCCCAAACTGGCCAGAATCATGTCAGTGGCGGATTGTTATGATGCCATGGCATCGGACCGGGCATACCGCAAAAAAATGGAAAAAAGCCTTGTACTCAAAATCATACGGAAAAATTCCGGCACCCAATTTGATCCCCAGGTGGTGGAGGCTTTTCTGCAGGTTTCTGAACAGGAGTTTCCCGATGATTTTTAATGGGTTGAGCAGTGATTTAAAATGTGATAATTTGGCAGAAAATTACCAGATGACAAGGATACTGATGCAGCCATGACCGTTTCACATCATGATGACAGGCGAAGGCATTCCAGGGTTGATTTTGCCACCCGGATCCAGGTGCTGCTGGACATGGATGGGCAGCAGGCAGAACTGGAAGGCCATTCAAAAGACCTGAGCCTCAAGGGAATATTTGCCATTACAGACAAACGGTTCCCCCCCGGAACCCGGTGTGTTGTGAAGATCTGCCTCACCGGCACGGTGGAAAAAATTGAACTGGTCATGAAGGCTACGGTGGTCCGGCAGACCCCCAAAGGTATCGGAATCGTTTTTGATTCCATGGATGTGGAAACCTATTCCCATCTGAAAAATATTGTGCGGTATAACCAGGTTGAGGATATTGACTGAAAAGGTACCCGGTATAGCAATCTGTTTGAAACCAAAGATGGAGAATTTACAGTCGGCATCTGTTTTCGAAGACAGCAAAGGGGTTTTAATCCATAGAAGGAGGGAAATGTGGCAATGGACACATCCATCAAGGTTCTGATTGTTGACGATTTTGCTACCATGCGCCGTATTTTGAAAAATATCTTGAAACAGCTGGGGTTTCGGAATCTGGTTGAAGCTGATGATGGAACAACTGCCTGGGAAATTCTGGAAAACCAGACCATTGATCTGATAATTTCCGACTGGAATATGCCGAAAATGACCGGATTGGAACTGTTAAAAAAAGCCCGGGCCGATTCCCGGTATGCCAAAACCCCTTTTTTGATGGTAACTGCAGAAGCACAGAAACAGAATGTTATCGAAGCGGTCCAGGCCGGGGTTTCCAATTATGTGGTAAAACCCTTTACCGCTGAAGCCATTTCAGACAAGCTTGAAAAGATTTTAAAATAATGGGTTCTCCCATGATAGAAACCAGCCAGACACTTATTGCCGGCCAGAATGTGGATGATGCCGCCCCGGTATTTGACAAAAGGGGGATCGCCGGGGTCAGCAGGGGGCTGGAAAAGGTTCTGGAGACAGCCCGGAAGGTGGCAAAATCCGATGCCTCCGTTCTGATAACCGGGGAAAGCGGTACGGGAAAGGAATTGATTGCCCGGGCCATTCACCAGAACAGTGCCCGGCACAATGGCCCCATGGTGGTCATCAATTGCGGTGCCATTCCCAGTGAACTGCTTGAAAGTGAGCTTTTCGGTCATGAAAAGGGGGCATTCACAGGGGCCCATCGTTCCCGGACCGGGCGATTTGAAATCGCTGACCAGGGTACGATATTCCTGGATGAAATCGGGGATATGAGCGCAGACCTTCAGGTGAAGCTTTTGCGGGCACTGCAGGAGCGCAGATTTGAAAGGGTGGGCGGTACCCAGACCATTGCAGTGGATATCCGGGTGATCTCTGCAACAAACAAGGACCTTGACGTTGCCATGGAAAAAGGCCGGTTCAGGGAAGATCTGTATTACCGGCTGAATGTGATTCCCATTCACATACTGCCCCTGCGGGAGCGAAGAGAAGATGTGATGCCCCTTGTGGAACATTTTCAGCACAACCTTGTCAAGCGCTCAGCAGATTTTGTGCCCAAAAAATTTTCCAAAGAGGCCATCCAGGCCCTGATCAATTATGACTGGCCCGGCAATATCAGGGAACTGGAAAATATGATTGAACGCATTGCCGTTCTGGTGGATGATGTCGATGTGCGGGTCCATGACCTGCCGGGATGTATTACCCAGACGGTTACCTGTCACCATTCCCCCTGTGTTTCTTCTGTTTTCAATAACGGCATGGGATTTACCGAAGCAGTAGATCAGTACCAGCGGGCATTGATTACCCACGCCCTTGCGGAAACCGGCTGGATCAAGGCCAGGGCTGCGGAACTATTGAAAATGAACCGCACCACCCTGGTGGAGAAAATTAAGAAAATGCACCTTGAACCTGAGTCTGAAATGCCTGAATTTTAATATTCTGTTTTCATGGTACAAAAATTGCTTTTGTTTGAAATAGTTTTAAAATGCTATAGAAATTGCTGTTGTTGTGTTGAGAGAATCAATGTGAGAAATTGCCCACAGATTCTCAAAAATGGCATTAATCCTTGGGACACATATTAATGATGAAAAAGTTGCTTGACAGCCGTGCCGGGCACATGCAGAAGATGCTTCTGCCATGGCTGTTTCTGGTCTTTTTCTCCGGTACCGGCCTGGCCGGAAATGCAGTTATTCAAAACATCACCATCCAGGAAAATCCCTTGTCAGTGCAGTTTGATTTAACAGCAAAAGTGCCGGTCAAGGTAGTGCAAATCGAAAGCAAAGAGGTGTTGATCGCGCTGAAGAATGCCACGTTGTCCAGGGATCTGAAAATTGCAGGCAGGCAGCTGCCGGGTATAAAAGAGATCAATGTTGAAGCCCTGCAGGGAAATGTTGTGGCAGTGGTGGTGGTCAGCCGGTCTCCCCAGGGGTCTGTAACGTCTGATTTTACTGCATCCGGATCCCGATTTGTTGTAACCATGGCACCCCTGGAACAGGCAGCAGTGAAAAAAATCACCCCGGCGGACCTGGCTGCCAAAAAACCGCCTGAACCAGACATCCAGGACCAGATTTCTCCAAAAACAGACGGTGCAGTAACAGATATGCCTGAAGACAGAGAAGAAAATATTTCTGATCCACAGGAAACCGTCAAAATCCCGACACCCCCTGTTTATGTCCCGCCCAAAAGAGAAAAAAGTCCGTTTCAGGGGGATATTTCTGATGTAACCCGGCGCATCGCATCCAGTGGGTGCCCAAGCCCTCAGCTGGACAAAGCTGTCCGGCTGATTGAAAGTGCCATGTACGCGGATGGATTTGATCTGCTGGAATCATACATAGATGGACACAACACGGCGTGTCTGGAGCAGGTATATTATCTGCGGGCTTATGCGTTTTACAAAAGTGTTGCAAAAGATGATTTTGCCCTGCTGATCAAAGCAGAACGTATGTTCCAGGATGCTCTGGTGTTGTATCACCAGTCAACTTACGTGCCATTTGCCTACACAGCCATCGGCATGATTCATATGGATTTGAACAACATTTCTGCTGCTGAAGGATATTTCAATATAGTCAGGCAGGGATATGAAGCGTATCCGGGCCGGCCGGAGGTGTTGTTTCATCTGGCTGAAATTTTTGAAGAAAAAGGGTATATCGACCAGGCCATGGGCTTTTTTCAGCAGGTGTTTGAAGCATCTTCAGAAAATTCCTATATAGTGGATGCCGGCATTGGGTATGGCAGGACATTGTTTAAAAAACGGCAGTATTATGCTGCATTGTCCGTGTTCAACCATGTGGTCAAACTGGATGAAAAAAAGTTGTATGAGGCCCCGGAGCTTTTGCGGTATATGGGTGACGCCAATTTTGAACTGTCTTTGGCCAATCCTGCCAGAAACACTTATATGCGGCTGATGAATCTGTTTGAAGATATCCCGGACAAAGACATCCTCCTGGCCCGGGTGGGGGATACTTATGGTATGGAAAACCGTGAAAAAAAGGCAATGAAAATGTATGAACTGGTCCGGGAAAAATTTCCCGATACCCAGGGATATGTAAACGCCTCCATGGGGCTTGCCCAGTACCTGGAAACCGATGCCAAAAAAATTGAGATCTATGAGATGATCAAAAACCGGTTTCCGGATAATTCCTATGCCCGCATTGCCATGATGCGGCTGGCGGAAATTTATCAGAAAAATGGGGAATACAACAAATGCATAAAGGAAATTGAGGGGCTTTTGTCCACCCATCCCAGGGGGTTGCAGTATGAGGCGGTCAAGCTCATGCAAAAAGCCTATGAAGCCCTTTTTGAGCGGCATCTTGAAAAAAACGATTATACGTCGGTATTACACCGGTATGAATCTGAGTCCAACAGGATCGACAAGATGGACAGCCGCAGGATCGCCTTGAGTGTCGGCACTGCCTATTTGCGGGGCAAGCTTTTTGAAGAGGCCTTCAACCATCTGCTGATTGCCTATAAACAGTATAAAAGAGCGGAAAGGTCTGCTGAACTGCTGTTTTATTTAGGGGTTGCCATGGATGAAACCGGCAGGGATGATGACGCGCTCAAATTGCTGCAGGCATTTTCAAAACAGTTTAAAACACATGAACACTTTGTGGATGCCATGGTCCGCACAGGGGATATTTATCTTGAGAAAAAACAGTATGCCCGGGCTGATGTCCGTTTTAAACAAGCCTATGCCAGGGCCAAAAACCATCTGAAAAAAGGGCATATCCTGATGCGGCATGCAGAGGTGTTTACACAGCAGAATGACCTGAAAAAAGCCGCCAGTCTCCTGGCGGATGCTGTAAAGGATTTTGCTGCAGCACCCGGAAAAAATTATGAAATTCTTACACATGCCTACAAGACTTTAGGCAATACCTATATCAATCTTACATCATATGTTCAGGCAGCAGATGCATTCTCAAAAGCCTTGAATTTCAGTGAAGGTGACAGGATAAAGGCCAATCTGGGCTTTTTGCTGGGAGATGCCTATCAGAAGGGAAATATTTTGCCAAAAGCCAGACAGGCGTTTGAGCAGGTGGCAGATACATATGATTCCGTCTGGGCCAGGCTGGCACAGCAGCGCCTGAGCACCCTGGATCTGGCCCAAACCGTTTCCAATTCATAAGGGGTAAACCGCCATCGTGCCAGGAAATCGGGTCTTTATTATAGTGGAACAGCCCAAGGACCGGATGGCGTATACGGCTTTTTTTGAAGGCCTGGGTTTTCTGGTGGATGCTGTGCCTGACGGATCGGATGCCGTGGCATATCTGTCTGAAAAAAAACCCGATATTGTTATTGCCGACGAGACCACTCCGGGATTTGACGCCTGCGATTTTTTAGAAAAACAGCGCCATGTCCACAGCCGGTGCAAAACCATTATCATAACCCCGGAACCGGTGGTGGACAATGCCGTGAACCTGATGAAGAACGGCGCGCTGGATTATCTGATCAAACCTCTGGACATGCGGCAGCTGGAACTTTGCGTCCGACGGGGATTGTGCCTGCACCAGGGGGAATCAAAAAACGGGGAAAACCAGCGCCCCCAAAAAAAACCGGTGACCATAATTACCCGGGACCATGCCATGCAGGATATGTTGAAAATGGCCGAGCGGGTGGCGGATTCCAGTGCATCGGTTCTGATTCAGGGGGAAAGCGGTACAGGCAAGGAGTTGTTTGCAAGATTTGTTCATGAAAAAAGCAACCGGTCCTCCCAGCCGTTTGTGGCGATAAACTGTGCAGCCCTGCCGGAAAATCTTCTGGAAAGCGAACTGTTCGGCCATGAGAAAGGGGCGTTTACCGGCGCTGTTTTTCGGAAAATCGGAAAATTTGAGCTGGCCCACAAAGGCACCCTTTTTCTGGATGAGATTACGGAGATGCAGTACCATCTTCAGTCAAAACTGCTGCGGGTACTTCAGGAAAGAACCGTGGACCGTGTGGGGGGAACCCAGTCCGTGGAGGTGGATGTAAGGATCATCGCCACAACCAACCGCAATGCCAGACAGGCTGTGGAAAAAAATGATTTCAGACAGGACCTGTTTTACCGCCTCAATACCATTCCCATCCTGATTCCGCCCCTGCGGGACCGGATCAGTGATATGAAAATTTTGTGTAATTTTTTAATAAAAAAATATTGCAAGCTTGACAGACGCAATGTCAAAGGAATGACAGATGCGGCCCTGTCCATTCTGATCCGGCACCCTTTTTACGGCAATGTCAGAGAACTTGAAAATATTATTCACCGGGCGGTACTGCTCACCACTTCAGACCGCATCAGCCCCGAAGACCTCATGATGGATGATGCCGGCCCAAAAGAAGAAAATGCCGTGCTCCGGCCGGAAGAAAACCTGCACCCTGATGTCGGGTCCGGATCCCTCAAGGAGATGGAGCAGAAAATGATCTTTAAAACCCTTGATCAGACCGAGGGAAACAGAACCCATGCCGCCAAAATTCTGGGTGTATCCGTCCGGACCCTGCGCAACAAGCTCAAGGAATACAAACAGACTGATTGATACAAAATACCGGCATTATCAGATTCCGGCATCTAATTTGCATGATATACTTTCCATAACATGTGTACACCCAAAAACCTGTTTTTATGACACGCATATGTATGGGGAAAAAATGACAGATGCAAATGTTTTTACATACGGTTTTCAGAACCAGGAATTTGCAAGAACCCTGAATCAGGCCCTGGGCAGATCTGAAACTGCCTGCCCGGCTGATGTCTGTGAAACACATCCCGATTATTGCAGGGATCCATATTTTCCCCGGACAGGCAAAAATGATGACCAAACAGATGAATTTTATTCAGATGCGCTGGATATCGACAGGGAACTTGTGCATCTGATGCAAAACAATATGGCATACCGCAGCACCACCGAGCGCCTGCTGCAGAAAATGGTTTTGTTGACCCATGCCATTGACCAGAAAGGAAACTAGTTTATGGATCTGTTAAATGCAGCACGGATAAGTGGTACAGCACTTGCTGCCCACCGTACCAAATTGAATGTCATTGCTGAAAATCTGGCCAATGTCGACACCACACGAACATCGGAAGGCGGCCCGTACCAGCGAAAAATGGTGGTGTTCAAAGGAGATGATATAGATTCCTTCCAGAGTGTTCTGGAAAAAAAACAGGCCCGCAAAAGGGTGGGGGAGATAGTGCTGGAACCCATTACCTTTGATGATGAAAAAAAACAGGAGAACGGGAACGGGGTCCGGGTGGATGAGATTGTCAAATCCCAGGAGGATTTCAGGCTGGTTTATAATCCGGCACATCCGGATGCAGACCCCCAAACAGGGTACGTGCAGATGCCCAATGTGGACCATCTGACGGAGATCGCAGACATGCTGGTGGCCAAAAGAAGTTATGAGGCAAGCGTTACGGCACTGTCCGCCACAAAGGACATGATGACAAAAGCCCTTGAAATAGGCAGGTAGTGCAGCATATCAAAGGATAACCAAAGGAGGCATTGTGGCAGATATCAACGGCATTGACAACAAAATCAGTCTGCATATGGAACCGGTCAGCAGCCGGGTGGAAAGAAGGGATCCGGCATTTGCACAAAGACTGCAGGCTGCGGTATCTGATGTGAATGACAGGCAGTATATTGCAGATGATGCGGTCCAGGCCGTCATCAAGGGAGAAATGGGAATTCATGAGGGCATGCTGGCCCTGGGCAAGGCCAGTACCTCCCTGAAGCTGCTGGCCCAGGTGCGCAACAAGGCCATGACTGCATACAATGAAATCAAGCGCATGCAGGTATAGGCGCGAAAAGAGGGGGTATGAATCCTGTTATTGAAAAAATCATCACCACATTCAGGGAGATGTCTGTTGCCCGAAAAATTGCCCTGGGTGTTCTGGCCATGGCAGTGGTTGCCGGATTTACCACCATGTTTATCTGGGCCAACAAAACCCAGTTCAGGACAGCCTACAGCGGATTGACCAAAGAAGATGCCGGTCTGGTGGTGGACAAACTCAAGGAAACCAACACCCCGTACCGCCTGACCGGGGATGGGACCACCATCATGGTGCCTGAAGATACTGTATATGATGTGCGGCTCACCATGGCAAAGGACGGGATACCCAAAGGCAGCGGTGTGGGGTATGAGATTTTTGACAAAACAGAGTTCGGTACCACGGAATTTGTACAGAAAATCAACAAAAAAAGGGCGCTGCAGGGAGAACTGGCCCGGACCATTGCAGCCTTTAATGAAGTGAAGACCGCCAGGGTCATGATTGTTCTGCCAAAAGAGTCTGTTTTTGTGGAAGAAACCAAACAGCCGTCTGCCTCTGTTCTGCTGGAACTCAACACAGATCTTGGAAAAGAAGAGGTAACCGCCATTGCCCATCTGGTGGCAAGCTCGGTACAGGACCTGACCCCCAAACTGGTAACCATTGTGGATACAGCCGGCCGCATTCTGTTTGAAGGCAAGTCGGAAGAGGAGCAGGCCAAAATTGATGCGGAAAACCTGGCAGATGCCCAGTACCAGTACAAAGTGCGGTTTGAGGAAAACCTGACCCGCAGAATCCAGACCATGCTGGAGCGGATCGTGGGAAAGGACAAGGCCATTGTCCGGGTGATTTCGGAAATGGATTTTTCAAAAAACAGCATCAATGAGGAGATTTATGACCCGTTTGAACGGGGTGAAGAATTTATACGCAGCAGAAAAAACAAGGCAGAGCAGGTGGTACAGCTCACCGAAGAGATCGGCATCCCCTCCAGTGTCAACCCCATTGTGGAAGAAAATCCGCCCGGCGAAGCTGTCAATGAACGGGTAAATAAAAGTGATGACACGGTAAATTATGAAATCAGCCGGCGCATAGAGGAAACCAGAAAGCCCATGGCAGTACTCAACCGGCTTTCCGTGGCCGCTGTCATTGACGGCAAATATGAATACCAGACCAATGAACAAGGCAACCGGGCGCGGGTGTATGTTCCCAGGTCTGATGCGGAGATGCAGCAGTTTGAAAATATTGTGATCCGGGCCATGGGATATAATGAAGAGAGAAACGACCAGGTTTCCATGGAATCGTTTCCCTTTGCTTCCATTGCGGATCTGGACCAGGAAACACCCACCCCTACGGGCTGGCGCATGGTCCAGGAAGAATACGGCCGCCTCATTGCCAACATGCTGCTGGTGCTGGTTCTCTTCTTGTTTGTCATCCGTCCCATTATCAAAACCGTGCGCGATATCAAAGACACGGTTGATCAGGACATGCTGCCGGAGCCTGAAGAGATGGACCAGATTGAAGAAGCAGATAAAGAACCTGACTTCCGTGAAATGGACGGCAGCCAGCAGAAAGAATTTCTCCAGCTCATGACCGATGATCAGAAAAAGGATTTTTTCAGCAAGATGACGCCTGCAGAACGGGCTGCCTACCTTGCCAACATGCCGATTGTTGACAAAGCCAGGTATTATGCAGAAAAAGATCCGGCCAAAACCGTCAATATCATCAAGGCCTGGATCAGTGAAGTTGACACAGAAGAGGAGTAAGGTACCATGGCAGATGTATTAGACCCTGCAAACATATCCGGAAGCCAGAAAGCAGCAATTTTCCTGCTGGCAATGGGTGAGGATTTTACCTCCGGCGCATTTGAAAAAATGAATGACCAGGAGATTTCAGATGTGGTTTTTGAGATGTCCAAAATCAAGCACATCTCTCCGGAAATGCTCAAGGCGGTTTCCATCGATTTCGTGGAACGGTTTGAAGGGGATACAAAAATGATTGTGGAGGGGGATTCCTTTATCAAGAGTGTGGTATCCCGCACCATGAAAGACAAGGCCAGGGGGATTCTGGAGGATCTGGAAAAAAAGAAACAGGACAAACCCTTTATCTGGAGCAGGAATGTCAATGTGGGAACCCTTGCCGCGTATGTAGAGGGGGAACACCCCCAGACCGTTGCCATGATCCTGGCCCATATGCCTGCCGAAATTTCTTCGGAAATCCTCATGAGCCTGCCTGAGGAGAAAAAAGGAGATATATCCCTGCGGATCGCCAGACTGGGACAGATTTCCGAAGATGTGGTCAGGGATGTGGACCGGGCATTGAAAATGGAAATGAGCGGTGCAGTAGGTCCCGGCGGCAAGGCTGGCGGACTCCAGGTCCTGGTGGATATCATCAATGGGGTGGACAAATCAACAGAAGACGCCATAATGGAATATGTGGAAGAAGATGATGCGGAAATGGCCAATGAGATCAGAAATTTGATGTTTGTATTTGAAGATCTTACAAATATTGATGACACGGCCATGAGAGAAATCCTCAAGAAAGTGGAAGGCCAGCAGCTGACCTATGCATTGAAAACCGCCACCGAAGAAATGAAGGACAAGATCTTTTCAAATCTGTCCCAGCGGGCCGGTGAGATGCTCAAGGATGATCTGGAGGCAATGGGGCCGGTACGGTTGACAGAGGTTGAGGAGGCCCAGCAGGCCGTTGTCCGGGCTGCCAAGGAGCTGGAGGCTGACGGTACCATAACCCTGGGTAAAGGAAAAGATGATGTCCTTGTCTGATGCACAAAATGGTGAATTCACACCGATCGATATCGGTTCCCTTGACAATTTTAATGGGGAAATATCAAAAAAAACCGATAAAACAGATCCAGATTTTGACCGGTTTACCCTGCTGTTTGATCCATCAAAATTTGAAACTGGTGAACCGGAAGCGTTCACGGCTTTTTATTCAGGTGAAAAAGAAAAAAAATCAGATCCTTTCAAGCCGTTATTTGAAATACGGCAAAAATCTGCGCCATCACAGAAATCCGAAGAACGCCAAAAAAAAAGCACGTCTGAAAAATCCGCATCTGATCCGGAACAGATCATTACCCATTCCATAGAAGACCAGGCAAAGGAACAGGGGTTTGCCAAAGGATATGCAGAGGGGGTGGAAAAAGGGCGTTCTGAAGGCTATGAAAAAGGATTTGAAAAGGGCAGAAAAGAGGGACTTGCCAAAGGGCAGGCAGAAGGATTTGCTGCAGGTGAGCCCGAAGGGTTTGCCAAGGGCGAGGCCCAGGGCCGTGAAAAAGGGGAAAAAACGTCCCGGGAAGAGGCAGCAGATATTTTGAAAAGCCTGCAGAAATCTCTGGCAGCTGTGGACAGTGTCCTGAATGATGTGGTGGATGCCCATGAACACGAACTTCTGGAACTGGTGTTCAAGATTGCCGAAAAAGCGGTTCACGCCAGCCTGGATACCAGAGATGACGAGGTGCACCATGCTGTTCTGGATGCCCTGAAAACCCTTTCACAACCCAGAGAAATCGAGTTAAGTATTGCTCCGGAAGATTATGAATACATTGAGATGGTCAAGGACAGCTTTTTTGGGGCAGTGGGATCTCTCCAGCATGTTGCAGTAAAATCCGATCCCATGATCCACAGGGGGGGGTGCCGCATTGAAACCGATACAGCTTCCGTATCAACAGACCCTGAAGCCAAACTGGCTGCTGTGTATGAAGCAGTAAAAGCGGGAGCCAGGATGTGAAAATGCACCATTTGTCCCGCATTGATTTTACAAAATACACCCGCATGGTGGACCAGGTGACAACGGTCCGTCCTGAAGGCCGGGTATCCCAGGTGGTTGGGCTGATCGCCCAGGGAGACAGCCTGGGGCTGGGCATCGGCAGTTTGTGCAGCATTTTGACGGACCAGGGCGAGGAGGTCAAGGCTGAGGTGGTGGGGTTCAAAAAACAAAAAGCCCTGCTCATGCCCTACGGCGATATCAGGGGGGTGCGTATGGGCAGCCGGATTATTCCGGTGTCGGCATCTCCCATGGTGGGGGTGTCTGACCAGCTGCTGGGGCGGGTGATAGACGGCATGGGAAATCCTCTGGACGGCAAAGGCAGCATTGCCTCTTCCGCCCGGTATTATCTTTATGGCAAACCCATCAGCCCTCTGGAACGCCAATCCATTAAAGAACCGTTGGATGTGGGGGTGGCTGCCATCAACAGCATGATCACCCTTGGCAAAGGGCAGCGGGTGGCCATCATGGCCGGTTCCGGGGTGGGAAAAAGCGTACTCATGGGCATGATGACACAGCATACAGCCGCTGATGTGGTGGTGATAGGCCTTATCGGTGAACGGGGGCGGGAGGTAAAGGATTTTGTGGAAGAAACCCTGAAAGCAGAAGGGTTGAACCGGGCTGTGGTGGTGGCTGCCACATCTGATATGCCGCCGCTGGTCAGAATGCGGGGGGCGTATCTGGCCACAACCATTGCAGAATATTTCCGGGACCAGGGCAAAAATGTCCTGCTCATGGTGGATTCCATTACCCGGTTTGCCATGTCATCCCGGGATGTGGGCCTTGCTGCCGGTGAACCCCCCACCACAAGGGGATATACCCCTTCCTTTTTCGTCAAGATTCCGGTACTGCTGGAACGGGCGGGCAATGTGGAAAACAGCGGCTCCATCACAGGTGTCTACACGGTGCTGGTGGAAGGAGATGATCTGAATGACCCTGTGGGAGATACGGTCCGGTCCATTGTGGACGGACACATCGTGCTGTCCAGGGACCTTGCCGACAAGGGCCATTATCCGGCCATCGATGTCATGGCCAGTGTGTCCAGGGTAATGCAGGATGTGTGTGGAAAAGAGCACCTGGCCATCTCCAGACAGGCGGTGAACCTCATGGCCGCTTACAGGAACGCTGAAGACATGATCACCATCGGTGCCTATGTAAAGGGCTCAGATCCGGATGTGGACCAGGCCATAGGCATTATGCCTGAAATAAACAATGTGCTGCGCCAGGACATGGATGAAAAAAAGGATCTGCCTGCCAGTGTGGCGGCATTGAAACAAGCATTGGAAAACCCGAAAAAATAAAGACGGTATATGAAACGGTTTGCATTCAGACTGCAGCATCTGCTCAACTATAAAGGGTATCTGGAGCGCCTTTCCCGGCAGGAAACGGCAAAGGCCCGCCTGGATATTGTTGATTGCGACAAACAAATAGATGCACTGAAGCAGCAGTTGATACAGTCTGCAAAACAGATGGACGGCAAGGTGCGCGACGGCATGTCTGCCAGGGAATTCAAACAGCACCAGTCCTTTCTTGCAGCCGTGGAAACAGGTATTGCAGATGAGAAAACCCGCAAAAAACTTCTGGAGAAAATCTGGCAGGAAAAGCAGGCCCTTTTGAAAAAAAGAAGTGTTGAAAAAAAATCCATGGAACATCTGCGGGAAAAGCAGGCCCGGGAATATGGTCAGAAGATGTTGAAATCAGAACAAAAGGAACTGGATGAAATCAGTACCTTGAAGACAGCAAGGGGGATCATCCATGACACAGAATAAAAAAATACTCCTGCTTGCCGGTGTGATGGTTCTGTTTTCCATAATTGTCGGCGTGCCCCAAAGGCAGGCCCCGATGTTTATGGGGTATCTATCTGACACGGGCGGTATTTCAGTGGTATTTTCCCAGGATGAAGATACTGCAGATGCCCCTGAACAAAAAAATGAAGACCAAACATCTGACAGCCAGCCTCCATGTCCGGACCCGGCCGAGGTGGTGCTCCGGGGCCTTGCAGAAAAAAAGCAGGACATCGAAGCGTTGCGTAACGCCCTGGACCAGGAAAAAAAAGATCTGCAAAGATATGAGGAACAGATAGATGAAAAACTGGCTTCCCTGGAAGCCATGAAACAACAGATTCAAAAAGATCTGGCCCTGCTGGATGAAAAAAAGAGCGAACAAGAACGGGCAAAAGAAGCAGCCTATGAGGCCAAAATGAACCGCCTGGTGAAAATGTACGCCGGCATGAAACCCAAGGACGCTGCCCAGATCGTAGATGAAATGACACTGGATGTGGCCCAGGAAATATTTTTCCGGATGCGGGAAACATCTGCATCCCAGATCCTGAGTTTTGTGGATTCCCAGAAAGCGGCAAAAATAAGCGAGCGCCTTGCCTTCAGGCGCAAATAGGGGAATGCTTCTCCATTTTGTGCAATGTTTTTCCGCTGACAAATATTTATTCTAAAACAGCAGTTTTCCCCTGCCATTAATCTCCTTTCCCTGCTTTCCCTCCTTTTCACACCTGAAACCTTCCTGAAGGTCTGAAATTGCGGGCTGTCTTCTTTCTGATGGCCGGCATACCCCCTGCAGATCCTGTGGGCAATATTTTCCCATGCCCGGGTTACTGGTTGGGAAAGAACTGCCAAAAGCATGGTCGGGCATTTTAAAAAAATGCTGTCATATATTCATAACATATTGATATTATGTTATTTATTCCCAAGAAAATCAAATTGGCATGAACATTGCTCACATACCTTTTAACCAAATTTTATTTTTTGAAGGTGTTTTATGCACATGAATTTTGCCGATATAAATCAGATGTTTTTGAATATGACGCAGCAGGCCGGTGGTGCAAAACAAAATGTTGTGCTGCAAAGCGATACAGGGAAACATCCTGATTTTTCACGGTATCTGCAAAAGGCAAAATCGGCACAAAACGGGCCGGATTATTTAAAAGAGATGCCATCTGTGTCCCCTGATCCGGAGAGACTGGCCGCTGATTTTTCTGATCACCTGCCTGGTGAAAGCGGACAAGCGTTTATTCAAAAATTACACCAGTTGCTTATGAAATTATCAGGCAATGATTTGAAAAATATTTCCACAGGATCAGAGGGGCTGGACATCCTGGCAAAACTGCTGGAAAAGGCTGGTTTCAAGAAACAAGATATTGATGGCCTCATGGATAAGATGCGCCAGACCGCAGAATCGGAAACCATTTCCATGGATACGGTCATGAAACATCTGTTCGGACTGTCTGAAGATGCTTTGGAAGATTCAGATGAAGAGATTCTGCTTGCAGCCTCTGCCCAGTCTTTTGTTGTTTCCCTGCTCCAGGCATTTGCCATTCCGGAAAATACCATTGATGCGGCCCTGTCAGAGGCGAACCGGCATGGCGGCAGCATCAGCCTGGATGTTATCATTGAACAGCTGGCAGCCCTGGAAAAAAAGTCAATTTACAGCCACACACCATTTGAGGCAGAAAACAGCGACGACACCATTGGCTCGCTTCTGGATTCTCTGGGAATGAAACTGCGGAAATCCAAGTCTTCCGGTGTTTTTCTCAAAGACCTGATAGCAGCTTTCCAGGAGTATAAATCCAGGCAAATGGATGGAAAAAACAGCTTGGTTTCTGATCAGAACAAGAGCCCTGCCGGGGCCCTGAACATTTTCCAAAAAGACGATGACAATTTTCAGGAACTGCTGTCCGGGTGGTTCAAAAAACTTGACATCCAGGTTCAAAAATCAACATCTCCGGTGGCAGGTATTCCCCAGGCGGAAATGGCTCACGATTTTTTGAAAAACCATTTCACTGGTGAAACAGGAACCCATCAAAAACAGGCAGGTTTTTCCACATCTTTTCCGGAAGCGGCCTCTTTTGATCCGGATATGAAATCTGAGCAGACATTAAAGGAAATCCAGGCACTTTTGTCGGGAAAATCCAGTGATGGACCTGATAACCGCGCTTTGTTTCAAAAAGAAAACACCAGGCTGGAAAAATCATTTTCCTCTCTGGCAAATGATCAGAACCAGTTATCCGGCGCTGATGTAAAAACCCGGGAGTCTCTGGGGGACCTTGCATTTTTAAAGACAAAAAACAATTTTAAAAATCTGCCCACCTATGTGACCCACCAGGTGGGAAAAAGCCTGGTACGGGCAATCAACCATGGGGAAAACAGCTTGAAACTCCAGCTCAAACCCCCTGAACTGGGCCGGCTGGTGATACATATTGATAATACCGGCAACACCATGAAGGTCAGCATCATGACGGAAAACCATGTAGCCAGAGAGATGCTGACCGCCAATGTAAATGAGCTGCGGACGGTTTTGTCCAGTGCCGGTATCAGTCTGGAAAGCTTTGATGTGGATATGAACAGCAATTTCAGGCAATCCATGGCAGATGCCAGGAACCAGTCCAACAGTTCCGGCGATAAAAAACAGAGCAAAGACAATCTGGTGCATGCACCAGTATCAGACAGTGAACTGGAAGGGCTTGATCATGATAGTGCATTATCCATGCAAAATGGATCTTTACATTATGTTGCCTGACCCGGTGCGCTGAATAAAGGAGAAATTCTCATGGCCATATCATCAAAAGACACTGCAATTCTGGAAAATTTGTCCAGTTCATATGTCCCCCATGAAAAGACAAAAACGGAAAAAGAAGATGCCCTGGGACAGGAAGCGTTTCTGACCATGCTGGTGGCACAGCTTGAAAATCAGGATCCTTTGAACCCCATGGAAGGCACAGATTTTTCCGCCCAGCTGGCCCAGTTTTCCCAGCTGGAGCAGTTGATTTATCTGAACAAATCAATGGATACGCTGGCAGCGTCATATTCCGATTCATCCAGCGGCAATGCTGTGGATTATATCGGCAGGCAGGTGTCCGGCAATGTGGATTCCATTGAAGTGGAGCAGGGGTTTGCCAGCGGGGGGGTGTATAATCTGTCTGAACCGTCTGATGTGATCATCACCATAACCAATTCCCAGGGGAAAACCATAAAAACCATTGTCCAGGGCCAGCAGGAAGCCGGTACCCATTCCATCTCCTGGGATGGAAAAGACAGCCAGGGAAAACAGGTGGCAGACGGGTCCTATACATATTCAGTGGCTGCAAATTCCGGGTATGGGTTCACCAATATCCCGGCCGAGGTATCAGGGATCGTTGAAGCAGTTGCCTACAGGAACGGCAACCCCTACCTGGTGGTCCAGGGGGCCATGCTTTCTCCTGATGCAATCACCGCTGTTGCAGGCAGTGACAGTGATACCGGCGGCAATAGCAACGGCTCTGAATCCATTCTCGGGTATCTGGGCCAGACCATTACATCGGACAAGCCTGTGGTGCAGGTGGAAAACAATGCGGTTTCAGGGGCAGGGCTCGGGTTTGCGCTTGAAACACAGGAACCTGCCACGGTGAATATCATGGATGGATATGGACAGATAGTGCGCACCATTCACATGGATGCCGAAGATACCCGGGAAGGTGAGAATACGGTGCAATGGGATGGCAAAACAGATGCCGGTGATCCAGTGCCTGACGGCTTGTACTACTACGGGGTTGACACCGCGTCCCGAACCGCATCTGCAATAGTTTCCGGAGAAGTGTCCGGTATCAGAAATATCAATAATATCCAATACCTTGTACTGGAAAATACCGGGAGACTGGTTTCTCCCTCAGCCGTAACCGGCATAAATTAACACAGCATAATCAACACGACAACATGACAGTGTCGGGATTACACAGATAGGAGAAAAAATATGTCTTTATCAAGCTCATTGTTCACCGGTACCAGCGGGTTGAAAAACATGGGAAACGGCCTCCAGGTGGTGGGTAACAATATCGCCAACCTGAATACCATCGGGTTTAAAAAGGGCAGATCCACATTTGCAGATACCCTGTATGAAAGTGTGGCCACCCAGGCCGGTACCGGTCAGATGGGCCGGGGTATGGCCCTGGGGGATGTGAGCCAGAATTTTGGCCAGGGATCGTTTGAATCCACGGGCAACACCACGGACCTGTCCATTGGCGGGGATGGATTTTTCGTCCTGCGCCAGACCAATGAGGAAAACACCT
>JAABTU010000492.1 GCA_011389715.1 Desulfotignum sp. | reverse complement strand
CTGGGCCATTTTTGATCTGACCAACACCTTTGCCACCTGGATGGCATCACAGCGGTATGCGAAAAGCTATTTTCAGAAACCCCATCTGCTGCCTACCCTGCTGCCCAGATATCTGCCATATATCACCAATGAATTCCAGGCAATGCTGGCAAAAAAAGAGACCGGCCCTGATACTGTTGTCGCACTCAAGGGGGTCGGTTCCCTGTTCGGTTTTTTAAAAGTCAAGGATCTGGTGGACCATCTGGCCCCCATGGTAAAGGGACGGCTGCTGATTTTTTTTCCCGGCAGCTTTGAAAACAACAACTACCGGCTGCTGGACGGGTATGACGGATGGAACTATCTGGCCGTTCCCATTACAGCGGACAAGGTATTTTGACTCAGGGAGAGAGGATGATCAACCGCGATATCTATCAAAAAGACCCCACTGTTCACAAGCTGGTCAATGAAGGGGTGGCCAGTGTCAATGATGAGACAACCGATCAGGCCATGGAGGTGCTGCGGTATGAACTGGATACCTTTGTCTGTGACGGGCAGTATGGCAAAGGTATGGAAGATATCCTGGAGACTTTTCTCAAAAATATCAACCAGGCCCAACAGCCGGCAGTCTGGGTCAGCGGTTTTTATGGATCAGGTAAATCTCACCTGGTGAAGATGCTGCGGGCCTTGTGGGTGGATACCGTTTTTCCTGATGGCGCAACAGCCCGGGGTATTGCCAGCCTGCCACAGAACATAAAAGACCATTTAAAAGAATTGAGCACAATGGCAAAACGCCACGGCGGTCTGCATGCCGCATCCGGTACCCTGGGTGCCGGGGCCAGCGGCAGTGTGCGCCTGGCCCTGCTGCGGATTATTTTCAAATCCGCAGGTCTCCCCGGACAGTATCCAGTGGCCTGCTTTCTGATGTGGCTACAAACCGAAGGCATCCATGACACGGTTAAACAGCATGTGATGAACGATGGACTTGACTGGGAAGAGGAACTGGCCAACTTTTACGTGGCTGAAGGTCTGCACGCAGCCCTGGCAGCGGTAAAACCCGGACTTTTTTCTTCATCTGACGCATGCAGGGAAACCTTGATCAATCTATATCCGTATGTCCAGGATATTTCCATTGATGAGATGATCAAGGCCATCCGAATGGCTTTGACCCAGGAAGGTAAATTTCCATTGACCCTGATTGTGCTTGATGAGGTGCAGCAATACATCAGTGAAGACAGCCAACGGTCCATGGATGTCCAGGAAACCGTGGAAGCCTGCTGTAAAAATATCGGTGGAAAACTGCTGTTTATCGGCACCGGCCAGACAGCTGTGACCGGCACCAGCAATCTGAAACGTCTTGAAGGCCGATTCACCATCCGTGTGGAACTGTCCGATGCAGATGTGGATGCAGTGATCCGCAAGGTGATCCTTGCCAAAAAAGCTGATGCTGCCGCTCCTGTAGCCAAAGTCATGGAGAAAAATCTTGGTGAGATCTCCCGGCACCTGTCCGGTACCACCATCGGTCACCAGCAGGATGACCTCCCCTGGTTTTCCCAGGATTATCCCATACTCCCGGTGCGCCGCCGTTTCTGGGAGAACACCTTGCGGGTGCTGGACCAGACCGGTACGGACAGCCAGCTGCGCAACCAGCTCAGCATGATTCACAAGGTGATCCAGACCAATCTGGATGAGCCCCTGGGTCATGTTGTGCCGGCAGATTATCTGTACTTTGATTCAGCAGACAAGCTGTTGCAGTCCCGGATTCTTCCCAGAAAAGTGCATGAAAAGACCATGAAATGGCGGAAGGGATCAAAAGAAGAGCAGCTGCTGGGACGGGCATGCGGCCTGGTGTTTCTGATCAACAAGCTGGCTGCCGGCCATCAGGACATCGGCATCCGGGCCACCATCGACACCCTGGCAGACCTGATGGTAAAAAATCTTCCTCATGGCTCCAGCGACCTGCGCAGCCGCTTGCCAAAGCTTTTGGACAACAGTGGCCTTTTGATGAAAGTCGGGGATGAATACCGTATCCAGACCGAAGAAAGCGCAGCATGGAGTGATGAGTTTTTAAGTCAGCGGGCTGCCTTGTCCAATGAAAACCACCGCATCGAAGCAGAACGTGATGACCGTATCCGCAAGAAATTTGGTGAAATGGTGGGCAAACTGGTTCTCACCCAGGGCAACGCAAAGGTATCCAGGGAGATTTCACCCATATTTGATGCCGACCTGCCTGCAGACGCTGATCAGCGGATCTGTGTCTGGGTCAGAAACGGCTGGGGGATCGATGAAAATGCCGTCCGGGCCGATGCCCGACAGGTAGGCAACCATTCCCCCACAGTCTTTGTTTTCATCCCCAAGCGGTCCGCCGACGACCTGCACCATCATCTCATCAACTGGAAAGCGGCCGCTGCCACCCTGGAGAAACGGGGCATCCCCAATACCCCTGAAGGGACCGAAGCCCGATCCGCCATGGAAACCACTCGACATACCGCTGAAGGCAAAATCCGTGAACTGCTGGGTGATGCCTTTTCCGGTGCACGGGTATTCCAGGGGGGCGGCAATGAAATCATGGGGAACCGTCTGCAGGACATGGTCATGGAGGCATCTGATAATGCCCTGCAGCGACTCTATCCCCAGTTTGCCATGGCTGATCATCCGGGATGGGCCAAGGTGTATGAAAAAGCCCGTACAGGGGCTCCTGATGCTTTGAAAGCTGTCGGAGATGATGGTGATCCTTCCAAAAATCCGGTATGCAAGGCCATCCTGGGGTATATTGCCGGCGGCAAAAACGGGGCTGATATCCGAAAATATTTTGAATCCCCACCATACGGGTGGTCCCGGGACGCCGTAGACGGTGGACTCCAGGTACTGATGGTGGCCGGTCTGGTCCGTGCCCAGGATAACCATGGACATCCGGTAGACCCGAAAGACCTGGACCGCAAATCCATCGGCAAGATCCTGTTCAAAGTGGAATCCACCACAGTCACCACGGCCCAGCGTATCCAAATCCGCAAACTGTTTCAAAAAGCCGGTCTGACAGCCAAGCCCGGGGAAGAGCACCTGACTGCACCGCAGTTTCTTGAAAAAATGATGACCCTTGCCAATCAGGCCGGAGGAGAGCCCCCCAAACCGGCCCTGCCGGACATCGCTTTTCTCAATGAGATCCGCCTAACCGCCGGCAATGAACAACTGCTGGCCTTGTACAACCAGCGGGAAAACCTGACCAAGTGTATCCAGACCTGGACCGACCTGGCCCAGAACATCGATACCCGGATAAAAAACTGGGAACGTCTGACCCATCTGGCAATACATTTACAGGGCATGGCTGAAGCAGAAGCGTATGTCTCACAGATCAAAAACATTGAAACACAGCGCCAGCTGCTGGCAGAACCAGACCTGATACCGCCCCTGATAAAGCACCTTACCCAGTTGCTGCGGGATGCATTGAACCAGGCTAAATCCGACTGGGACCGGGAATGGCAGACCGGGGAAAGCCGGTTAAAAGAAGATACCAATTGGCAGCAGCTCGAACCGGAGCAGCGCCATGCGTTGAGATCCCCCCATGGGCTGGTAAAAGCCGCCTGCCCTGCCATCGAAGTGGACACCACCGATGCCATTCTCCGCACCCTGGGACAGACCAACCTGACCGCCCTGAAAGACCGGATTGCGGCCATGTCCGGAAGATATGACCAGATCCTGCTGGAAGCGGCCCAGCTACTGGAACCGGAACTTCAAAAAGTCTTTCTGCCTGCCCGCACATTGAAAACACAAGCGGATGTGGATGCCTGGCTGGACCAGACCCGCAAACTGTTGATGGACAAATTGTCCCAAGGACCAATTCTGGTATGAGAACCCTTCAGGACATCACAGAATTGCTGGACAAGCTGGAAGATCAGACAGCAGATGAATTAGAGGATCAAGACCTGGATTTCAAACAATGGGATACCAAAAGCAGGGATAAATCGGTCCGGCAGGTGGTTCACATGGCGGTATGCATGGCCAATGGCGGGGGTGGCACAGTTGTTTTCGGGGTGGCTGACCAGGTGACGGGGCGCTCTGAAGCCATTATCGGGGTCCCACCTGAAGTGGATGTCAATCTGTTGAAAAAAGCGGTCTATGACCAGACTGACCCCAAAATCATGCCGGTTTTTGAGACACTCCCTGTGCCTGAAGGTTTCGGCCGGCTCCTGATCATGCAGATCCATCCGGGCCTGCCCCCCTACACAGATACTGCCGGCACTGGATCGATACGTATCGGCAAGGAATGCAAGCCCCTGACCGGCACCTTACGGCGCAAAATCAGCATCGAGACCGGTGAAACCGATTTCAGTGCCGAACTGGTGGCACCGGCCGACCCTTCCAGCCTGTCCCCCACTGCTCTGGAAACCTTGCGTAATCAGGCAAACGCGGAACGAGCGCCCGATGATCTGTTGAAACTGGATGATCTTGAACTGCTGTCCGCTCTTGGGTTAATAAAAAAACATCAGCTGACCCGGGCGGCTATCCTGATTGCCGGACATGAAGACGCCCTTCGCCGGCATGTACCTGGATTCAACTGGACCTTTTTACAGATGGCATCTGATACAAATTACAGCAACCGGGAAGACCGCATCACCGCCATTCCGTTTTCCGTGAAGCGGGTAGAAGAGCTGTTACTGCCGTTCAATCCCATCACAACCCTGGAACAGGGGCTGTTTCATTTTGAATACCGTATCTGGCCGGAGGTGGCCATCCGTGAAGCGCTCATGAATGCATTCTGCCATGCGGATTTCCGTATCGCAGGTCCCATCATGGTAAAACTGTATTCTGACCGGCTGGAAATCAGCAATAACGGGGGGTTTATCGGCGGGATAACCCCGGACAACATCCTTCACCATCAGCCGGCCGCCCGCAACCCGCTCCTGGTAGAAGCACTGACCCGCCTGCGTCTTGTCAACCGCAGCAACCTGGGCGTCAGCCGCATGTACAAAGCCCTGCTCATGGAAGGAAAGGAACCCCCAATGATCCAGGAAATCGGTGAGTCAGTCTGTGTTACCTTTTTAAAACGTGAAATGGCTACGGGATTCCGTATGTTTGTTGCACAAGAAAGCAGGAAGGGACGTGACCTGGGTGTGGATACCCTGCTGATCCTTCAATATCTTCTGAAACACCCGGAGCTTGAGACCTCTGTTGCGGCAGGTATGTGCCAGCGCAGCCATGGACAAATGAGAGAAATCCTCTCTGCCATGGAAAAGGCCGGATACATTGAACACGGGGGCGCCGGCCGTGGCATGTACTGGACAGTCCGTCCGGAACTTTACCAGCAACTGTCTGAATCGGGTTATCCGGAACGTGAACGCCGAATAGACTGGGATGCAGCCAAAACAAGGGTTCTCAGTATCCTGATGAACCGAAGCAAAAAAGGATTGCCTGGACTGGGAAATGCCGAAATCCGCCAGATTACCCGATATAGCCGGCACAAGGTACTTCGACTCATGAAGGAACTGGCAGATGAAAATCCGGAAATTTCCCGACCAGGGCCTGGTAGAAAGGGGCGTTACGAATATGGGCTGGGTGAACATGGCGATTGAATGCGCTTTTAAATGCAATACAGCATTCAATGCAGCATTGATTTTACCTAAATGCTGCATTGAATGTTAACTGCTCATTTGTGCAACATTCACATAGCGTAATTGTTGCACCTATTGTGCAATAATCCTTATAATTGCACACCCAATTGCATTGAATGCAATTGAATCTCAATTAAACGGTTGAAAGCAAACAAAAAGAGGCAATGAAACGATCATGAACCCGCTGGATAAACCGCTCCGCAACACTCTGGAAAAAACCGTCAAAGATGCCCGCAAAACTGCCGAACATGCAGCAAAGGCTACCTTGGACCAGCTGGGTGTGGGAGAACCGGCACCATATGCCCATCTGACCGATTCAGAGCGGGTTATGCGCCGGCGGCTGAGGATCCACGGCCGTCAGCTGGGAGATACCTTGAACGGCGGCAAAGACCAGACCATGGATCGTCTCATGGAAGAGGTTGCTTATCAGCACTGGCACCGCATGCTGTTTGCCCGGTTTCTGGCGGAAAACAACCTGCTCATGTACCCGGACCCGGACGACCCGGTGGCGGTGATCCTGGAAGAGTGTGAGGACCTGGCCCCTGATGAAGGGGCTGTCAACGGCTGGGAGCTGGCGGCCCGGTATGCGGCCCAAATGCTGCCCCAGATTTTCCGTCTGGATTCCCCGGTATTTGAGCTGACCCTGCCGCCGGAACACCAGCAGAAACTGGAACATCTGGTGGCGGACCTGCCCCTGGATGTGTTTTCCGCTTCGGATGCCATCGGCTGGGTATACCAGTTCTGGCAGGCCAGAAAAAAAGAAGAGGTCAATAATGCATCGAAAGTGGAGATTGGTGCCCGGGAATTGCCGGCTGTTACCCAGTTTTTCACAGAACCCTATATGGTCAGTTTTCTGCTGGACAACTCCCTGGGGGCATGGTGGGTGAAAAAGTGGACAACGGGCGGTGGTCCGCTGTCAGACAAAGCCAGGGAAATGCTCAAAACTGCGGAAACCGAAGATGATCTGCGGCAGTTTTTCAGCCGCCCGGGCATTCCGTTGACTTACCTGCGGTTTGTGAAAACAGGGACCTGCACTTTGTCAATGGAAACCCGACCCATTTTTGACGGAGAGCACTGGATGCCGGCAGCCGGGTGGTTTGGAGGGTGGCCGGAAAATCTGTGCGATCTCAAGACCCTGGACCCCTGTTGTGGATCAGGCCATTTCCTGGTGGCCACTCTCCTTATGCTGGTTCCCATGCGCATGGAACTGGAAAATATGTCCGCCCGTGATGCAGTAAATGCCGTGCTGCAGGATAACATCCACGGCCTGGAAATTGACCAGCGGTGCGTGGAACTGGCTGCCTTTGCCCTGGCCCTGGCTGCCTGGAAATATCCGGGTGCCGGCGGCTACCGGGTCCTGCCGCAGCTGAATCTGGCCTGTTCCGGCCTGACGGTCAGCGTGGCCAAAGAAGAATGGAAAGCGATTGCCGGTACGCTTCCGGACAGAACCTATCTCCCCATTGCCCTGGACTGGATGTACGAGGCGTTCAAACATGCCCCCACCTTGGGCAGCCTGCTGGACCCGAGCCGGGCCAAAGTGGCGGGACTGGTGAAATGGCAGGAGATCGGACCGGCCATCCAGGCGGCCCTGGCCCAGGATCAGCCGGATGCAGTGGTGGAAGCCGGGGTGGTGGCCCAGGGCCTTGCCGGAACCACCCGCCTGCTGACACAAACATACCACCTGGTCATCACAAATGTCCCCTACCTGGCCCGGGGCAAGCAGAGCGACACCCTGCAAAAGTTCTGTGCCAAATATTACAAAGAAGGCAAGAACGATCTGGCCACCGTGTTTCTGGACCGGTGTCTGGAGTTATGTGCGGCACAGGGCACCGTCAGCATTGTCCTGCCCCAAAACTGGCTTTTCCTGACCAGTTATCGAAAGTTTCGAGAAAAGTTGCTGAAAAAGGATATTTGGCATCTGATTGCCCGATTGGGGCCGAAAGGTTTTCAAACCCCGATGTGGGATTTTAACGTCCAACTCATCACCCTGAGCCGAGGAGATGAAAGTATAGCAGGCACAGACAAGACGGATTCATCTTTGGTCTCGATCGACACCAATCAAATCCGGGGGGTTGATGTGTCTGAACTCCGTATGGCTGGTGAAAAAGCGAAACAGTTGCCTCATAGTGAAATCAAGAGTGTGGGACAGGTGCAACAGTTTAAGAATCCGGATGCAATAATTACAGCTGAGTTTATAGAATCAAGTAGCAAGTTATCCGATTTTTCCAATTCAGTCGAGGGTTTGTCTACTGGTGATAAAGACAGATATTTGTTTTTGTTTTGGGAAATTCATAAACTTGGTTATATATGGGAATGGTTTCAGTCCTCACCACAAGGAAAGAATATCTTTGAAGGATTACAGCTTTTTGTCCGTTGGGAAAATTGTAAAGGGGCATTGGCTAAATCTCAGTCTGCTAGAATTCAAGGACATAGTGCCTGGGGTAAAAAAAGTCTGATCCTTGGACGGATTAAGAGTAATACGCCTATTTTGGGATTTGGATCCAAACATGATAAAATGGCTGTTGCGATAGTCCCTGATGACCAGTCTCTCATTGGAGCAATTTGGTGTTTTTTGAAATCACCTCTTTTTATCCAAGAATTAAAAAAAATTACTCAGAGACTCGATACAGCAACAGCTACCTTTGTCAAAGTTCCCTTTGACACCGACCACTGGACCAAAGTAGCTTCCGAAAATTACCCCCACGGCCTCCCCAACCCCTACACTGACGACCCTACCCAATGGATATTTCACGGCCATCCCTGCGGTTCTGTAATATGGGATGAAGACAGCAAATGGACTGCACACGCTCCCCTGAAAGATGATGACACTGTGCTGCACGTCGCAGTGGCCCGGCTCCTGGGGTACCGCTGGCCAGCCGAACTGGATCCGGACATGGAGCTGGCCAATGAACAGCGGGAATGGGTGAACCGGTGTCAAACCCTTCTGTCCTTTGCAGATGAAGACGGCATTGTATGCATCCCGCCGGTGCGAGGAGAGGCTTCGGCCGCAGACCGCCTCTTGAACCTGCTGGCGGCCGCCTATGGGGATGACTGGTCCAACGACCTGCTGGCCCGGCTGTTGAAAAATGCGGACCATGCCGGCAAAACCCTGGAAACCTGGCTCAGGGACAAATTTTTCACCCAGCACTGCAAACTGTTCAAGCACCGGCCCTTTATCTGGCACATCTGGGACGGCCTGCGGGATGGGTTTGCAGCCCTGGTCAATTACCATAAGCTGGACACCAAACGCATGGAAACCCTGATCTACACCTATCTGGGTGACTGGATCAACCGGCAGAAACAGGGTATCATCGATGAGGTGGATGGTGCTCAGGAACGGCTGGATGCGGCCGAAAGCCTCATGAAAAAACTGGAACTGATACTGGAAGGGGAAGCCCCTTATGATATTTTTGTCCGGTGGAAACCTATTGACAAGCAGCCCATGGGGTGGGACCCGGATCTCAACGACGGGGTGCGCCTCAACATCCGTCCCTTTATGAGCGTGCCGGACATCCGAAAAAAAGGGGCCGGGGTCCTGCGGGACAAGCCCAACATCAAATGGACCAAGGACCGGGGAAAGGATGTGGTATCTGCCCCGTGGTATCACTTGTTCAAAGGAGACCGCATCAATGATCATCACTTGACCTTGTCTGAGAAACGAACAGGACGATAGGCGGAAGGAATAAACCCATGATTAAACATCTAAAATTAAAAAATGTCGGTCCGGCCCCCTCGATGGCGCTGGAATTTGGAAAGCGCCTGAACCTGTTGACCGGTGACAATGGGCTGGGTAAAAGTTTCCTCCTGGATATTGCCTGGTGGGTCGTGACCCGCAAATGGCCCAATGAAATCAATCCCAGGCTGACTGCCGGGAAAAAAGCGCTTCCAGCGGACAAAGGAGAAGCGACTATCCAGTTTTCATTTACCGGTAAAAGTAAGGAAGAAACCTATAAAAGCCAATATATACCAAAGGATCAGGCCTGGACCGGGCGTGCCGGCCGGCCGGCCAATCCCGGTCTGGTGCTTTATGCCATGTCTGACGGGAGTTTTGCAGTATGGGACCCTGCCCGCAACTATTGGCGGACTCAGGATGGTATGGATGTGCAGGACCGTCCTGCTGCCTATGTATTCAGTCCCAAAGAGGTCTGGGACGGGCTGCCGGGCCAGGAAAACACCTGGCTGTGCAATGGGCTGATCCGGGATTGGGCCGGATGGCAGAAGGAAAAAGGCGCGGCTTTCAAGCATCTCAAAGAGGTGTTGAAAGTACTGTCGCCTTCGACCGGAGAGGTTCTTGAACCAGGCAACCTGACCCGGATCAGCCTGGATGATGTGCGGGATATGCCTACCATCCGCATGCACTATCAGCAGGATGTGGCCGTTGTTCACGCGTCGTCCGGTATGCGCCGCATCATGGCTCTGGCCTATTTTCTGGTTTGGGCATGGGAGGAACATAAACAGGCAGCCAATCATCTGCAAGAACCCAAAACACGGCAGATCATCTTTCTGATCGATGAAATAGAATCACACCTGCATCCCAGCTGGCAGCGGACCATTATCCCGGCCCTGCTTTCTGTCATGAAAAAATTGACAAAAAACGTTGAAGTTCAGGTGATCACGGCCACTCACTCTCCCCTGATCATGACATCGATCGAACCGCTGTTCGATGAGAACCAGGATGCCTGGTTTGATCTGGATCTTGAACAAAACAAGGTGGTCCTGCAGCACCGGATTTATGAAAAACATGGGGATGTCGGATCATGGCTTGATAGTGAAGCGTTCGGCCAAAAAAAAGGATGGCTGCCATGAGCCCTTCCAATAAACAAATTTGGGAAGCCCACCCATGAGAATTCTGTCCCATCTGGAGGAATCGGTCCGTAGTGCAGCAGTATACAACCCGGATGTCCAGGTGGCGCCGGCCTGTATCCTCTGGCCGGATAAAGACCGGCTGTGGGAACCGGTTATACCGCTGGTTCAGACAGCACTGCCGGAACTGCTGATCTTAGGGGAATATGTTCCTGAAAAGAAAACCGGGCCGGCCATCTGGCTGCGATGCATGCTGGCCGGTACGGTGGAAGATGCCGTTCTACCGGTGGGCCGCCCGCCAGTCCTATATCTTCCCGGGGTAAGCCGCCAGGACCTGCGGGCTGTAGAAACCTGTCCAGACCCTCTCAAGCCGTTGGCGGAACTGCAATACCGGGGAACCATCTGGTCCCAGGTGAATGCCAAGGACTGGACCATTCTGGCCTGGCTCAAGTCAGACCAGGGCGGACTGGGGCTGGATGTGGCCCAGGACCGGGAAACCAAAAATGCC
>JAABTU010000491.1 GCA_011389715.1 Desulfotignum sp. | reverse complement strand
AGATCCGCTCCACCGGGGAAAACCCGAAAGCCACGGAAACCCAGGGGGTGAATGTGTTTTTGATCCGGTATCTGTCGGTGATCATCGGTGGCGGGTTTTCCGCCCTGGCAGGGGCCCATCTGTCCATCTCCTATTCCAAGTCCTGGATCGAAGGCAAGACCGCTGGCAGGGGCTGGATCGCTATTGCTTTGACCATTTTTGCCCTGTGGAATCCGGGCCGGGCCATCTGGGCCGCTTTTTTGTTCGGCGGCATTTTTGTGGCCCAGTACCTGATGCAGCCTATAGGCATCTCTCCCAATTTTCTGGCCATGCTGCCCTATATTGCCACCCTGCTCATCCTTGTGCTCATCAGCTTAAAAGACCCCAGAAAACTCAATGCCCCGGCCATGCTGGCAGCCCCGTATAAAAGAGGGGAGCGCTGATTATTTCTTTGACTTTTCCCTGGTTTTTCTTGAAAATATCAGAAACATTACAGACAAAAAGGAGTTTTCATGTCATCTCCCACCAATGCCATTGATGAAATTGCAAAGATATTCCTGACAACCACCCAGAAAACACTGGAAACCGGTACCGGGCAGGTCATCACCTTTTCTTCCACCATCCAGGACATCCCCCGGGTTTCCATGAAACCGGATGTGACCTCATTTGTCCAGTTTGACGGTGATTACGCCGGGCTGGTTATCCTGAACTTTTCTGCTGAAGCTGCCTTTGAAATCTACAAAAAATATATGCTGGCCATGGGCATGCCGGAAAACGAGCTGGCCGCCACCATAAGGGATTCGGAAGTCACCGATACCATCGGTGAAATCACCAACCAGCTCATGGGCCAGCTCATCAAGGAGGTGGAAGAAAAATTCACCCTCAATGCCGAGTTCGGCCAGCCCAAGGCCCTGACCCTCAATGCAGCCATCACCCTGCTGATCGATGCCCATTTTGCGGAAAACCGGCGGTTGTCATTTAAAATCAACAACTACAGCTTCCGCATTGAAATTGCCATGGAACATACCGAATTTATCACCCTGCAGTCGGTTCAGCCGCAGACACCCCTGGTCAGGTAATGCTGTGTCATGAAACATACAAGACATATCACGGCTGTTCTGATAACATTTTTTATGATCGTGACAGGGTTGCCGGCCGGTTCTTTTGCCATCTCCATACCGGATGAAAAAAAACTGTCCGAAAAATTCATGCAGATGATCCGTGAAGAAAAGATCATCATGGATGATCCTGCGGCCAATCACCTGATCAACACAGTGGCCCGGCATATCCTGTCCCTTTTGCCGCCCCAGCCCTTTAACTACAGCTTTTATCTCATCAATGATGAAACCTTTAATGCCTTTGCCAGCCCGGGTGCTAACATTTTCATCCACAGGGGGCTTCTAACGGCCCTTTCCAGCACGGATGAACTGGCCGGTATCATCGGCCATGAAATCGCCCATGCTGCCAGCCGCCATGTGTCCCAATCCATAGACCGCTCCAAGCTTGTCACCATCGGCAGCATGGCCGGGGTACTGGCCGGGGTGCTCATCGGATCAGCCGGCGGCGGAGATGCGGCCCAGGCCATGACCGTGGGATCCATGGCAGCCGGGCAATCCGCCATGCTGGCCTATACCCGGGAAAATGAAACCGAAGCAGACCAGAAGGCATTTTTGCTGTTGAAACAGACCTGTTATTCTCCGGCAGGGCTGCTGGAAGGTCTCAACAAAATGCGGGCCGCTGATTTCAGGGGTATTGAAGGCATCCCGGATTATTTTAAAACCCATCCAGGCACAGGCAGCCGGATTGCCCACCTGGCAGGGCTTCTGGCCGGCTATTTTCCGCCGGAACAACCGGCTGAATGCCCTGAAACCTATCCATATGACATGGTGAAGTACCGGATGATGGGGTTGTACGAGGATGCCGGCAAAAGCATCCAGAAAATTGAAACACGGCTTGCAGCAGATCTGTCCACATCTGAACTGCAGGCCTGCCATTATGGTCTGGGGCTTTTGTATGCACGGGAAAACCGGCGGGACAAGGCTGTTTTTCATCTGCAAAAAGCCCTTTCCTTTGACCTGTTTGATCCGATGATACTTGTAGAACTCGGACGGGTCTATACCATTGACGGCCAATTTGAAAAAGCCATAAATGTGCTGTCAGGCATCCAGTCGGATCCGGTACTGGGCACTACGGCCAGATTTCACCTGGCAGTGGCACAAATGGAATCAGGGAATCTGTCTTCTGCCCAAAAAAACCTGGACCAGGTTATAGCAATCGCATCTCAATCATTTCCCAGGGCGTATTTTCACCTGGCCGGCATCATGTCCCGGAAAAAAAAAACCGCCCTGTCCCATTATTACTTAGGGATATACTATGACAGGATACAGGATGCCGAAAATGCGGAACGCCACCTGAAAAGGGCCCTGGACGAAGGGCTGGAAGACCCGGATACCGAAAAATCGGCAAAAGAAAAATTAAAAGAGATGTCCGGCAGTTAAGGCTTTATCAGACCCGGTCAAACCGGTCGAATTTCATGGTAAAGGTGCCCCTGCCCTGGGTGGCGGAACGTAAGGCAGTGGAGTAGCCGAACATTTTGGCCAAAGGCACCACTGCATGGATGATCTGGATATTGGTTTTCGGGGTGATGGATTCCACCTTGCCTCCCCGGGTGTTCAGATCAGCGATGGCATCTCCCATATAGGCATCCGGCACAAACACCTCCACCTGCATGATGGGCTCCAGAAGGGCCAGAGAGGCTTTTTCCAATGCATCCTTGCAGGCCATGGAAGCACACACGGAAAAACCCAGATCCGTGCTTTTGCCTTCTTCATATGCCCCGCCCTGCAAGACAATGCCCACATCGACCAGGGGATACCCCTTAAGATAACCGCCTTCCAGACTTTCTCTGATACCCTGCTCAATGGCCGGTCCAAACTGCGCAGGAATCTGGTCTTCAGGGGCCTTGTTAACAAAGCTGACGCCCGCCCCTCTGTCCAGGGGCTGCAATTGGATCCGCACCCTGGCGTAATGGGTTTTCCCGGAGATTTCCCGGTCAAAAACCGCTTCTCCCCTGGCAGGAGCGGTTACCACTTCTCTGTATACCACCTGGGGATTGCCCACATTGACCTGGGTGTTGAATTCCTTTCGCATCCGGGAAATGATAATTTCCAGGTGCAGCTCTCCCATGCCAGACAGGATTGTCTGCCCGGTTTCCTCATCTTTGGATACCTTGAGGGTGGGGTCCTCGATGGTAAATTTTTCCAGGACATTGTCCAGTTTTTCCTGGTCTGCATGGGTTTTGGGCTCTATGGCAATGGAAATCACCGGATCTTCATATTCCATTCTTTCAAGGAACACCGGATGTTCCGGCGAACAAAGGGTATCTCCTGTACCGGAATCCTTCAGCCCCACAATACCCACGATATCCCCTGCAGAAGCCTCTTTGAGCCGCTCACGCTTGTTGGCGTGCATGAGCAGAATCCGGGACAGCTTTTCTTTTTTCTTTAAAACCGGATTAAACACATCAGCGCCTGCTTCAATTTTTCCTGAATAAATTCTGGCAAAGGAAAGTTTGCGGCCTTCAATCATGGAAACCTTGAAAATAAGGGCCGCCAGAGGGCCGTTTTTCTCCGGGGGAAAGTCGATGGGATCACCGGTTTCCGGGTGAATACCGCGCACCGGCGGCACATCCAGGGGACTGGGAAGATAACTTTGAATGGCATTGAGCAGCGGCTGGATACCTTTGTTTTTCAGGGCACTGCCACACAGGACCGGCACCAGTTTCCGGCTGATGGTGGCGCTTCTTATGGCAACGGTAAGATCGGCTTTTGTGATCTCTTCTTCGCCCAGATATTTTTCCATAATGGTATCATCCTGCTCAGAGACAGCTTCCAGCAATTTTTCCCTGTATTCTTCGGCCAGGTCTGCAAATTCCGGTGCAATATCTTCCATGACAAACGTTGCCCCCAGACTTTCGTCATCCCACCGGATCTGCTGCATATCCACCAGATCAATAACCCCGGCAAACCGGTCTTCCGCACCCATGGGCACCTGGATTATGACCGGGTTGGCGGCCAGTTTTTCTTTGATGGATACCACAGCTGCAAAAAAATCCGCTCCCGTGCGGTCCATCTTGTTGATAAACGCCATTCTGGGCACCCTGTATCGATCGGCCTGGCGCCAGACTGTTTCAGACTGGGGTTCCACACCGCCCACGGCACAGAAAACACCGATTGCCCCGTCCAGCACCCGCAGGGCCCGTTCCACTTCAACCGTGAAATCCACATGCCCGGGGGTGTCGATAATCTGGATGGTAGACTGCTGCCACTGGCAGGTGGTAACAGCTGATGTGATGGTGATTCCCCGGTCCTGTTCATCCTGCATCCAGTCCATGACAGCTTCTCCGTCATGGACTTCGCCAAGTTTATGGGATTTTCCCGTATAATACAGAATCCGCTCTGTGACGGTGGTCTTGCCTGCATCTATATGGGCCATGATACCGATATTTCTGATCTTTGATATGTTTTTTTTCTGGTTCATTTTCTCAATTATATGTTGCTCTGAAAATCGTTGTTTAAGAAAAATATCTTTCACATCCCATGAAATTCTACCCTTCAATACTGTGGTGTAAAATGGTATTTGATACAGTATTGTATATTGCCTGTCAAGAAAATAGCTTGCAAAAACGGGCCTGGTTTAATAAAATTAGAACTCTTGATCAACATACCATACCGTGAATAACCCTTACTGGATAACCCAAAATTATTAGAGATATATGTAAAAATCATACTTTTTGTATTTTTTAGGAGAACCAGGACCAGATGATTCCCGGGTTTGAAAAAATTGTGGAAGAAAGAATCAAAAAGGCCCAGAAAGACGGGGCATTTGATAATTTGGCGGGCAGCGGGAAACCCCTTGTTTTTGAAGATGAATGCCAGGTTCCGGATGACTGCCGCCTGGCATACAAGATACTGAAAAACGCAGGGTTCCTGCCGCCTGAAATTGAACTCAAGAAAAAAATCACCCAGGCGGAACTGCTGCTGGAAGCCACGGATGCCGCATCTGTCCAGCACCGGGAAATCACAAAAAAAATCAATTATCTTCTGACAAAACTCGACACATTGCGCGGGGGCATATCCCCTCTGCTCACTGACACCTACAGGGAAAATATCATTCGAAAGTTATCATGAAACTGAAAAAATCTGACAAAGAAGGATTGTTTAAAAATATTTTTATCGGGTACTTCATCCTGCTGCTCCATGTGCTGCTGCTGGCAGGCATAGCGCTTTTTGTGGTGTTCATAAAAGGGGTATTTGCCTTCCTTCCCTGGATTATGGGAGGAACGGTTCTCCTGGTACTTGTCATTGCCTGGCTCTTTTACCGGCGGATGCAGAAAAGCTCCTCCCAGCTCAAAGATATACTTTCCAATGCACAGATGCAGGACCGCAATATTGAAGTCAGCCTGCTGGGCGGGCTTGCTGCATTCAAGATCGATGCTAAGCCAAATCCCGATCTGCTGCCGGACAGCCCTGGTAACCAGGGGAACACCCGTCTCATTGAAACAGGAGCTGACAGAGCAGAACGCAGAATGCATCAGCTGGATGACCTGTATGAAAAAGATCTGATCACAAAAGAAGAATTTGAACAAGCAAGGCAAACCATTATCCAGGGATAAGGACAGTATCATGGAAAAAATTCGGCTCGCCCTTCTGGCAGGGGGCATATCCTCGGAACGATCCGTTTCGTTGAACAGCGGCAGTCAGGTGTTTGATGCCCTTGACAAGGACAGATACGACATTTTGCGCTATGATCCCAAAACAGATCTGCAGAAGCTGGTCATGGATGCTTCCGCCATCGATGCAGCCCTGATCATCCTGCATGGCCCTTTTGGAGAAGACGGTACGGTCCAGGGACTGCTGGACCTGCTGGACATTCCCTACCAGGGGGCCGGGGTTTTGGGATCAGCTGTGGCCATGAACAAACTGCTGTCCAAACGCCTGTATCAGGGGGCGGATATTCCCACCCCGAACTATCGGTCTTTTACGGATAATGAAATTATTGACACCCCGGAAGTGATCCGGGAGCTGGGCCTGCCCCTGGTGGTAAAACCGGTCTGTGCCGGCTCCAGCGTGGGCATGACCATAGCAAAGAGGGAACAGGACCTGGACAAAGCGATCCAGGAAGCATTTGCCCATGATGATACCATCATCATGGAAGCCTATATCAAAGGCATTGAACTCACCTGTGGCGTGCTGGGTAACAAGGACCTGGAAGCCTTGCCGGTGATTGAAATCATCCCGGGCCAGGGCCATGAATATTTTGACTTTAATGCCAAGTATGTGGCAGGAGAAACAGAAGAGATCTGTCCGGCCCGCATTGATCCAAAAACCACCCGCCGTGTCCAGGATCTGGCAGTAAAAGCACACCAGGCGCTTTTTCTCAAAGGATATTCGCGCACCGACATGATCCTGAAAGAAGATGAGATCTTTGTTCTGGAAACCAATACCATCCCGGGAATGACTGCCACCAGCCTGTATCCCCAGTCTGCCGGGACGGCAGGATATTCTTTTTCACAATTGCTGGACAAACTGGTTCAGCTGGCCATTGAAGAACACAACAATTCAAACCTAAGGAGAAGCAAATGAGGATCCTTGTAGTGGGCGGTGGCGGCCGCGAACACACCCTGGTATGGAAAATCAGCCAAAGCCCCATGGTTGAAAAAATCTATTGCGCACCCGGCAATGCCGGAACCCGGGATCTTTCGGAACCGGTTCCCGTTGATGCAGAAGATATCCATGCCCTGGCCGGATTTGCCGCAGATAATGAGATTGATCTCACCGTGGTCGGCCCTGAAGGCCCCCTGGTCAAAGGCATTGCCGATGTATTTGAAGAAAAGGGCCTGGCCGTTTTCGGCCCCAGCCGGGCTGCAGCCAGGCTGGAAGGCAGCAAGGTGTTTTCCAAAACCCATATGCAGAAATACAACATCCCCTGCGCCGTGGGAAAAGCCTTTACCGATCCTGGCAAAGCCAAGGCATATGCCCGGTTTTTAGGGGCCCCCTGCGTGGTCAAGGCCGACGGCCTGGCTGCCGGCAAAGGGGTGATCATCTGTAGCACACTAAAAGAAGCCGACCAGGCCATTGATGACATGATCAAGGGAAAACAGTTCGGTGATGCCGGTGCCACCGTGGTGGTGGAAGAGTGCCTGCAGGGAGAAGAAGCATCCTTCATTGCCTTGACCGACGGCAAAACCGTGCTGCCCCTGCCCGAATCCCAGGACCACAAACGGGCTCTGGACAATGATGAAGGCCCCAATACCGGCGGCATGGGGGCCTATTCCCCGGCCCCGGTCCTGGACCATATGCTGCGCACAAAAGCCATGAACGAGGTGATGATCCCGGCGGTCCAGGGTATGGCCAAAGAGGGCACCCCGTTCAAGGGGGTGCTCTATGCAGGACTCATGGTGGACAAGGATAAGATTAAGGTCCTGGAATTCAACACCCGCCTGGGGGATCCGGAAACCCAGCCCATTCTCATGCGGGTAAAAAATGACCTGGTACCGCTGATGGAAGCCTGCTGCAACGGGACCCTGCACCAGCACACCGTGCAAATCGATCCTAAGGCAGCCGTATGCGTGGTGGTGTCTGCCGGCGGATACCCGGGCGCTTACGAAAAAGGCCATGCCATATCCGGCTTAGATGCGGCCAATGATGTCAAAGACACCATGGTCTTTCATGCCGGCACCAGCATGGACAAAGACCAGGTGGTCACATCAGGCGGCCGGGTCCTGGGGGTCACCAGCTTAGGCGAAACGGTGCAGCAGGCCATTGACACCGCCTATGAGGCATGTGCCAAAATCGCTTTCACCGATCATTTTTACCGCAAAGACATTGGTGCCAAGGCGGTGAAGCGCCTGTCCATACCGCCACGGGTCGGGGTGATCATGGGTTCGGACTCAGACTTTCCGGTCATGGAAAAAGCCCTGGCGATTTTAAAGCAGTTTGATATCCCCTATTATGTCACCGTGGCATCGGCCCACAGGACACCGGACCAGGCTGCCCGGCTGTCATCACAGGCAAAAAAGGACGGTATCCAGGTGCTGATCTGCGGGGCCGGTCATGCAGCCCACCTGGCCGGGGTGATCGCGGCCCATACCACCCTGCCGGTGCTGGGGGTTCCCATAGACTCATCTGCACTCCAGGGGCTGGACGCACTGCTGGCCACCGTGCAGATGCCGCCCGGCATCCCGGTTTCCACAATGGCCATCGGCAAATCCGGCGCCCACAATGCCGGTATATTCGCAGCCCAGATTATCGGGCTGTCAGATCCGGCAGTGGCGGAAAAACTGCTGGCTTTCAAGCAGGATATGGCTGCCAAAGTGCAGAAAAAGGCCGCCTCTTTTGCCTGATACCCCATTGGAAATACAGCGGGTGATCCAGGTCCATCCGGATCACCCGGACACGGATGTCATCAACCAGGCGGCCGGATGCATAAAAAACCGGGGCGTGGTGATATTTCCCACCCGGTGTCTGTATGGCCTGGCAGCAGATGCCCTGAATCCGGCAGCTGTCGTCACCATATTTTCCATCAAAAAAAGAAAAAAAAACAATCCTCTCCTGGTCCTGATTAACAGCCACACTGATCTGGAGGGGATTGTGGCCGGAATTCCGGACCAGGCAAAAGAGCTCATGCACACCTTCTGGCCCGGTAGCCTGACCCTGGTTTTTGAAGCAAAGCCCGGTATCTGTGATCTTCTCACCGCCGGCACCGGCAAAATCGGTGTCCGGGTACCGGCTCATCCCGTAGCCCGGGCACTGGTTAAAGCAGCCGGCCGTCCCATCACCGGTACCAGTGCCAACCTGTCCGGATCACCTGGATGCAGCTGTATCAGCGACATGCCCGGAAAATTGATACAGGCAGCGGATATGATCCTGGATGCCGGGACCCTGAAAGGCGGCGCCGGCTCCACCATCCTGGACATCACCTGTGATCCGCCCCAGGTGCTCAGGCAGGGAACTGTTCCATCTGACACCATCAGTCAAACCCTTTGCGGTGCAATAAAAACAGGTAAAAAAGTTACCTTCTGACCCCAACAAATTTATTGACAAAACCGCCTTTTTTCATTAAAAAAAGGAGTTCGTTCGTGCCGGAGTGGTGGAATTGGTAGACGCAGAGGACTCAAAATCCTCCGCCCGCAAGGGTGTGCGAGTTCAAATCTCGCCTCCGGCACCATTTTTTATCCAAAGCGCAGATCCTGTTTCTTCCTGAGGAGATATCAATCATCGATGATCTGGTAGCTTTCTGAAGAACCGTCGGACTGTCTACGGATGTGAAAGGACAGGATCCGACTTTCATAGTTTTCAACATGTGTTTTGAGTTTGTCTTTGACCTGACGGAACATGACACTCTGAAGGCTGGAAATCAGGGACTTCACATCGGTGACCCGTCCTTCACAGATGGTTCTGGGGCCGTCTCCGATGAGCACCTCCCATTCGCTGGCTATGGTGACACCGATCTGTTCCAGCACCGGGTAAAACTCATTTTTTACAAATTGCCGGTATCTTTTGAAGTCATCCTTTTCCCGGGTGATGACATCCCAGACCTGGTTGAACTTTATGGTATCCGCCCCAAAATCCATGGAATAGGTCTGGTCTTTTTTCAGGGGTACCAGGATTTTGGTTTTATAATTTTTGATAAAATTGAGCAGGTCTGATTTCAGATGACGGTATTCATCGCTTTTGAGAACAGCTTCCATCTGATCCAGATCCTCGCTGACCACCTCCAGGATCACCTCGCTGTAGGAACCCACAATCACGGACCACCCTGCTACGGTCTGCATGCCCAGCCCGTTGATACCCGGAATGAACTCATTGATGATAAAATCAGCATATGCTTTGTTTTCCGAAGGAATGACCGTCCAGTAATGCATCAGTTTTACCGCCATATTGACCTCCTGTGAGTTATTTTTTATTGTGATGGTACCTGTACGATTAAAATAGGGTCTTGCGTTTGTCAACCAAAATTAAACAAAGCACAAAAACCCGGCACATGAACCGGGGTATTCATGTCAATTCATCCTGGGCTCTCAAAGCATGTTTTTTCATTTTTTCTTGAAGGGAAAATCATTTGATGATATGTCTTGGCTATATGTAAGTATCAGCGCCTGATAAATCATCTGCAATCCCAATTTGAAGGCGCCTGGCGTTTACCCGGAGCCAGCAAAAAGCTGACCAAGGAGGCACACACCAAAGATATGGATACTTATACCGAATTCTCAACAGACATAAATGGTGATCCGTTTGTAACAATGCAGGAGAAATAGGTCCATGCCGGCCATTTTTACCTTTTTTGTCATGTTTCTCTTCTGGACTGCTTTGTCCGGAAAATTCGATCTATTTCATCTGGGCATGGGGGTTATTTCCAGCGGCCTGGTGGCCTGGTTGTCCCATGACCTGCTTTTTGAGGGCCACACCAAGAAACTGGGTGCCACCCTGATGGAAATCGTCTGTTTTCTCAGATACCTAGTGTGGCTTTTCGGGCAGATTGTGCTGGCCAATTTCCACATCGCCGGCCTGGCCCTGTCATTGCACCCCAAAAAACACCTGGATCCGCATATCATTAAGTTCAGGCCGTCTCTGAAAACCGATTTCGCCCGGTTTGTTCTGGCCAACTCCATCACACTGACCCCTGGCACGGTGAGTGTCAGAATCGAAGAGGACCTTTTTTATGTCCATGCCATCACCCGGCGCTCCTCCGCCGATCTGGCCGGCCCGGGGCCCGGTGAGATGGAACGGTGGGTGGCCTGGGTGTTTGAAGGCGGGTCCCGATGAACCTGGAATCGTTCTTTATCATCATGGTGGTGGCCATTCTGTTTTTGATGCTGTGCAACCTCTACCGGGTGGTGGCCGGTCCCACGGTCATCGAT
>JAABTU010000490.1 GCA_011389715.1 Desulfotignum sp. | reverse complement strand
GGGTGAATCCGGCCCTGGAGGCGGTTTCCAGGCCGGCCGGAAAGGTGAGGTTGGCCAGGGTGGACAAATGGAAATCACCTGTGAACCCGGCCTGCCGGGCCAGGGGAATCATGGCCAGATCCTGGACAATCAATGCATCAAACACCACATGGCGGCACAGTTTGGTCAGTATCCGGAATGCCTTTTCCTGTTCATTTTCCTTGAGGGTGGTATTAAAGGCAATATAGACCCGGATCTGTCTTGCGCGGGCCAGGCGGCCTAACCGGGAAAGGTCTTCGATGCTGAAATTGTGTGCTTCCATGCGGGCGGAAAACATTTTCAGCCCGCAGTAAATGGCATCTGCTCCGGCAGCCACGGCAGCCAGAAACGCGGTTTTGTCTCCGGCCGGGGCCAGTATGGCAGGGTATTTCCGGGTCATATTTTCCTTTGCATATTGTAATTATTCAGCCTTACAGTATTGCAATTTTACAAAATTTTGTCAAAATATCATTCCATATGCGCTACGCCAAAAAACCAGAGGATACCAACTCCCAATGAAAATCAACATATTTCCCAGGCTTGAAAAAGGTGATCTCATTGGGGTGGCAGCCCCGTGCGCGGGGTTTGACCCATCCCGTCTGAATCAGGGGATTGATAGTTTAAAGCAACTGGGGTTTGCAGTGCGTGTTCCAAAAAAAATCTATGAAAAAAAACGGTACCTGGCAGGAGAGGATGTGTGCCGGGCAGCGGTGATCAACCAGCTGGCTGCCGATCTTGATGTCAAGGGAATCATCTGTGCCAGGGGTGGATTCGGTGCCATGCGCATGCTGGCCCATCTGGACTGGGACCTGATCAGGACCCACCCCAAATTGTTTGTGGGATTTTCAGATGCCACAGCCCTGCTCTCCTCAGTGATGCAGCAGGCAGGTCTCAGTGTGGTGCACGGTCCCAACCTGGTATCCCTGGCTGATCCTGATGTGCCTACCCTGGATGCCTTTTTTGCGGCTGTCACAGGCACCCTGACAGGTGTGACAGCGGATGACGGAATATGCCTGAAACCGGGCCAGGCCAAAGGGGTGCTTGCCGGGGGAAACCTGGCCACTCTGGTCCATCTTGTGGGTACCCGGTTTGCCCCGGATTTTTCAGGCACGGTTTTGTTTCTGGAAGATGTGGGGGAACCGGCATATAAAATTGACCGGATGCTGTCCCAGATGAAGATGGCCGGCTTGTTCACCCATGTTTCCGGTGTGGTGACCGGGGCATTTACCCAATGTGACCAAAAAGAATACCTGCCCGAGATTTTTGATGACATTTTTGCAGAATACAACATACCGGTCCTCATGGGCCTGGCATCCGGCCATGGCAGAACCAACCTGTCTCTGACCATGGGGCACCAGGTTTTTCTGGATGCAGGTGCCAAAAAGCTGCAATGGCAGAAGCTGTCATGAATTATGATCCTGTATCCAAAATGATGTCCCAGGGGGTTAGAGATGGGGTATTTCCAGGCGGGGTGCTCTTGTGTGCCAGGGGAACTGACATCTTTTTTTTTGATGCATTCGGCCTGGCTGATCTTGCACAAAAGCGGCCGATGGAAAGGGATGCGGTGTTTGACCTGGCATCCTTGACCAAACCTTTGGCCACGGCTGCTGCCATGGTGGTGCTGGTGCAGGAGGGCCGCCTGGGACTGCATACCTGTCTGGAAGAGGTGCTGCCCGGGGCGGTTGCGCCTGACAAGGCGGAAATTACCATGGACATGCTGCTGCGCCATACATCCGGACTGCCGGCTCACCGTGCATTTCATACAATTGTTGCAGACCGGGCAGATCCGGCCCGGGCCCTGATAGATGCAGTTCTGGCAGAACCGTTGGAAAACAGTCCGGGATCTCGCCAGGTTTACAGTGATCTGGGGTTCATGCTGCTGTGCCATGTGATTGAAACCGTGACACAGCAGCCTTTGGACCAGTTTGTCCGGGACCGTGTTTACTCCCCGCTGGGAATAAGGGATCTGTTTTTCATCCACCTGGGCACAAAAGATGTGCCAAAGGACAGAAACCGCCTGGTATCCACCTGGAACTGTCCCTGGCGTGGGCGGGTGCTTACCGGTGAGGTGGAAGATGAAAATGCCTGGGCAGCCGGCGGTGTCCAGGGGCATGCAGGGCTTTTCGGGGATGCAGGATCAATTTACCGGATTTGTCTGGAGATCCTGCACGGGCTTGAACAAAAATCCACCCGTGTTATAGATCCCCGGGTCCTGGCAGGTTTTGTGAAAAAATATCCGGGCCAGACCATGGTTGCGGGATTTGATACGCCGTCCCTGTCCAATTCTTCATCCGGCCGGTATTTTTCCCAAAACGCTGTGGGGCATCTGGGCTTCACTGGGACCTCGTTCTGGATGGATACTGCTTCAGGTCTTATGGTCATCTTGTTGACCAACCGGGTCCATCCCTGCCGGTCCAATGAAAAAATCAGAAAATTCAGGCCCGCGATCCATGATTGCATTGCCGGCTGCATCAGATAGACAATAATAGATTTATATAAGGATAGCAGAGTTTGTTCTTGTAAAAAACCGCCAATTTTGTTAGCAACTATCATTTCAGGCATACGTGTCAATTTATTGAAATAGATGACTATAATTATTTTTTAAATGTAAAAGAGGTAAAATGAACTTTATAACGGACTCTTTGCTTGGTGCCTTTTCAAATGACCTGGCCATTGATCTGGGAACAGCCAATACACTGGTGTATGTCAAAGGAAAAGGGATTGTGTTGAGTGAACCTTCAGTGGTGGCTGTCAGGACCGATGCCCGATCCAAAAGCAAGGTTCTGGCTGTAGGAATGGAGGCAAAGCGGATGCTGGGCAGAACCCCCGGCAATATTGTGGCTATTCGGCCCATGCGAGACGGTGTGATCGCCGACTTTGAAGTGACTGAAGCCATGCTCAAGCATTTTATCCGTAAAGTTCATAATAACAGAAAAACCCTGGTCCGGCCCAGGATCATCATTGCTGTGCCTTCCGGTATCACCCAGGTGGAAAAACGGGCGGTGCGGGAATCTGCAGAATCCGCCGGTGCCAGGGAAGTCTTTCTTATTGAAGAACCAATGGCAGCGGCTATTGGCGCAGGGCTTCCCATTACCGAACCTACCTGCAACATGGTGGTGGATATCGGAGGCGGCACCACAGAAGTGGCGGTCATTTCCCTTGCCGGTATCGTATATACCCGTTCTTTGCGGGTGGCCGGTGATAAAATGGATGCTTCCATCAGCCAGCATATCAAGCGCAAATATAACCTGCTCATTGGTGAACGGACCGCTGAAATGATAAAAACCACCATTGGAAACGCGTACCCTGATCCGGAAAACCTGGAGACCATAGAAGTCAAGGGGCGGGATCTGGTATCGGGCATTCCCAAGATTCTGGCCATTGATTCTGAAGAAGTACGGGTAGCCATATCTGAACAGATCGAAGCCATCGTGGAAACTGTCCGCATGGCTCTGGAACAGACCCCGCCGGAACTGGCAGCTGATATCGTGGATTCGGGCATTGTCCTGACGGGGGGAGGCGCGCTTTTGAAAAACCTGGACAAGCTGCTCAAAGAAAAAAGCGGACTTCCCATTGTGGTGGCGGATGATCCGTTGACCACAGTTGCGCTGGGATGCGGCAGAGCCCTGGACAGCATAGATATTCTCACAGAAGTGGCCATCGACTGATTACATGTTTTCACGCAGAATGCTTATCGCCATTGGTGTGGCATTGTTTGTTGCAATCAATCTGGTCGTCATCACCATGACCAGCCGCCAAACTCTGCCGGTGAGCGGGCCGGAAAGAATTTTTATTACCCTGACAGCACCCTTCCAGCTGCTTGTTCAAAAAACCATTTCCTTTACCACAGCCATCTGGGAAACCTATTTCGCCACTGTGCAGGCGGTAAAGGAAAATGCTGTTTTGAAAAAACAATTGTCTGTGGCACAGCAGATCAAAAACCGGAACCAGGAGCTGGCAAAAGAGAATGCCAGGCTGAAAAAGTTTGTTGCTTTTACAGCTTCCGTGCCTGACACCTATGTGGCGGCCCGGGTTATTGCACGTGATCCCTCCCCCTGGTTCAAAACCATTATGATCGACAAGGGAGAAGCCCACGGTTTGGAAAAAACAGCACCTGTCATTGTGTCAGAGGGAATTGTGGGACAGGTTATTGCGGTTTCCCCCGGTTTTTCCCGGGTGCTGCTCATAACGGACCGCAATTCAGCCGTGGATGCCCTGGTGCAAAAAAGCCGTGCCCGGGGCATGGTCAAGGGCAGCAATGAAGATACCTGTGTTTTTGTGTATGCCCTGCGGAAAGATGAGATCCAGCCCGGAGAAATGATCGTGACATCCGGTCTGGATCAGGTGTTTCCCAAGGGATTGAGAATCGGCCGGATACTGGCGGTCCAAAAAGATCATTCCCAGCTGTTTCAGGATATCTCCATTCAGACAAGTGTGGATTTTGATAAATTGGAAGAGGTGCTGGTGTACAAAAAATGAACGGGTTTTATTTTTTTATCATCACCCTGTTTTTCATTGTTTTTCAAACTGTTTTTCTGCCCTGCTTTTCCTGGTTTTCCCAGAGCTTTGACCTGACCATTATGCTGGTATTGTTTTTAAGCCTGAATTTTTCCCACTATGCAGCAGTGATGGCCATTGTTTGCATTGGCGGGATTATGGACAGCCTTTCAGGGGGACCGTTTTTCCTTTATATGTTTTCCTATCTCTGGATTTTTGTGATTGTCCAGCTTGTCAAACAATTTGTTTTCCAGACAAGCGGCCTGTTTATTCTGGTTATCAGCATGGTGTCGGTTGTTATCCAGCAGGGACTGGGCGTGTTTTCCGTATTCATCCAACAGGGTGAGAGCGCAGTGTGGCAGATGGATTTTACCCTGATGATCAGACAGGTGATATGGGGGACGGTACTGATTCCCCCCGGGGTATGGATGCTTTCCGTATGTTATGAAAACTGGCGCCATATGGTCCGTATGCTGAAAAAAAACCGGGAACAAAAAAAGAATGAATAGCATGCATGAACTGAATAAAAATGCAGACAGGGACTGGATTAAACAGCGGATAATGACGGCCACCCTCTGTTTTTTGGTTGTATTCATTCTTTTGTTTCTCCGTCTGGTATATCTTCAGCTCATCAAGGGAGAAGAGTTCCGGCGCCTGTCTGAGACCAATTGTGTACGGCTAAAAAGTGTCAAGCAATCCAGGGGATTGATTTATGACAGAAACAAAAAACTGCTGGTGGACAACAGGCCGGCATTTGATCTGGTGATTGTGCTGGAAGATGCAGCACCTGTGCCTGATACGGTTTCTCTTTTGTCTTCTTTGATCCATGAGCCATACGCAGACCTCATGGACAATATCCAGAAGGCCGGTAATACAGCTTCTTACAAACCTGTTACACTGAAAAAAGATATATCCCGGGACCAGCTGGCCGTTGTGGAGGCCCATAAATTTGATCTGTCCGGCATCCATATCGAAATTGAACCCACCCGCTATTATATTTACCCCAAAATAGCTTCCCATCTTCTGGGATACCTGGGAGAGGTGAACAGAAAAGAACTGGAAAGCGGCCAATATCCCCATGTGAAATCCGGTGACAGCATTGGCCGGTACGGGGTGGAAAAAAGTTTTGAACCATTTCTGCAGGGCAGGCGTGGCGGACGTCAGGTGGAAGTGGATGTCAACGGCCGTGTGGTCAAGGTGCTGAAAACCGTGGCGCCTGTATCAGGAAATGATCTTTACCTGACCCTGGATCTTTCTTTGCAGCAGGTGGCTGAAGATATGCTTACAGACAAGGAAGGGGCTGTCGTGGCAATCGATCCGTCAAATGGTGATGTGCTGGCCATGGCCAGCAGTCCCGCATTTGACCAGAACGATTTTATCGGGGGGATTTCCACTGAAAAATGGCGCCTTCTCATGGACAACCCGGGTCATCCCATGACCAACAAAGCGATTCAGGGAGAATATCCCCCCGCCTCAACCTATAAAACCCTTACCGCCATCGCTGCCCTGGAGGAAAAGGCCGTTGACAGGCATACCACCACATTTTGTCCCGGTTATTATGTGTTTGGTAATCGACGCTATCATTGCTGGAGCAGGTATGGCCATGGGAAGCTCAGTGTGGAGGCGGCCATTGCCCAGTCCTGTGATGTGTTTTTTTATCAGGCCGGAGAAAAGGTGGGGGTGGATGCCCTGGCCCAATATGCCAGAGGGTGCGGTCTTGGAAGACCCACAGGCATAGCCCTGGCACATGAACGCCCCGGACTGATTCCCACTTCTTCCTGGAAACGCAGGCGGTTCCAGGAGGCATGGCAGGCAGGAGAAACCCTTTCCATCAGTATCGGCCAGGGCTTCAACCTGACAACCCCCCTTCAGATGGCGGTGTTTACGGCAGCCATTGCCAATGGCGGTACATTGTACCGGCCCAGGATAGTAAAAAACATTACAGACAGCAAAGGCAATATGGTGAAGACAATCGAACCGGAAATAACCGGCGGTATCCCGGCTGGAAAAGAAACACTGGATATTGTCAAAAAAGGACTTCTTGATGTGGTTCAGGGGGATCGGGGCACTGCACGGGGAATCCGCATCAAAGGCATTGAAATTGCGGGTAAAACAGGGACGGCCCAGGTATTTTCCAGAAAGACCGGTGAAAAATTTGACAACGAGAATCTGGAAAAAAAATTTCAGGACCATGCCTGGTTTGTGTGTTATGCCCCGGCACAGAATCCTGTGATCGCCATTTCAGTGATTATTGAACATGGCGAACACGGCTCTTCTGCTGCTGCACCGGTGGCAGGTGCCTTGGTAAAAAAATATCTGGGCCTGCCTGAACCGGAAACCAAAAAACAAACACCCAAAGAAGGATAAAGCCCCCATGTTTGACAGACGTCTGATAGAACATTTTGACTGGGGATTTCTGGCGGTGATACTGCTTATCGGATCCTGCGGGCTGGTGATTCTGTATTCTGCGGTCAGTGCCGGGTGGCAGGGATCCGGGCTGCACTATCTGTTTGAAAAACAGATGATCTGGATGGGAACCGGGATGGTTGTGATACTGGGAATTCTGGTTATCGATTTTCGGGAACTGGACAAGCTGAACCTGGTGATTTATGCGGTGTGTGTCGGTCTTCTGGTAAGCATATATTTCTTCGGTCAGTCAGGGGGCGGCTCCAGGCGATGGCTGTCCCTGGGATTTGCAAATATTCAGCCGTCTGAACTGATGAAAATCTCATTGATAATCAGTTTGGCTTCTCTTTATGCCACAACAGTCTCTCCGGAAGGGCTGAATTTCAAAAATCTGCTCAAACCTGCTGTATTATGTGCGATTCCTGTTGCATTGATTGTCAACCAGCCGGATCTGGGAACGGGGCTGCTGCTTTTGCTTATTGCCGGCTCCATCACCCTGTTTGTGAAGGTTGAAAAAAAAGTGGTGCTTACCCTGGGGACCATACTGGTTTGTATTGTGCCCCTGGTATGGTTTACAGGGCTTAAGGAATACCAGAAAGAGCGGATTCTGACCTTTCTGGATCCGGATCGGGACCCGCTGGGTACAGGGTATCATATTATCCAGTCCAAAATAGCCATCGGATCAGGCATGATAACGGGGAAAGGCTTTTTGCAGGGCACCCAGAATGCCCTGTCATTTCTGCCTGAACAGCATACGGATTTTATTTTATCCGTTCTGGCGGAGGAGTGGGGGCTGGCAGGATGTACCGTGCTGCTTGTATTGTATTTTCTGCTGCTGCTCTGGGGGTTGAATATTGCCTACAATTGCCGGAACATGTTCGGATCGATACTGGCATTCGGTATAACCAGCATGGTTTTCTGGCAGATTTTTATCAATATCGGCATGGTCATGGGATTGATGCCGGTGGTGGGGGTGCCCCTGCCTCTTGTTTCCTACGGCGGATCATCTGTTATCACCAACATGGTGGGATTCGGGATTTTGCTCAATATCAGCATGCGTAAATTTTCCACAGCGTAACCTGTCTGTGATATCGGAGATTTTAACAGAAAATACAGGCATGGCCCGGCCCTTTCAAGACAGGAAATAATTTCTTATTCCATGTTGACAAATGGTTACCTGGATGGTACTCAAGTCTCGATTTGACTGGAATTAGGACTGTTTTTGCGCAAAAACAGTCAGTAATATATAAGTGGTTGATTTTTTTATAATTATTAACTGGCGGAGGGAATTTTATGATAACTGTGATTCCTGATATATCATTGGTGTATCAGATGATCAATTTCCTGATTCTGCTTTTTGTTCTCAATCTGGTGCTGTACAAACCTATCCGAAAAGTGCTTCTGGAAAGAAAAGCCAAGGTTCAAGGTCTTGAAGGCGGCGTTGAAAAAGCGTCTGCAGACCTGGCTTCCCAGGAAGAATCTTACCGGAATGGATTGCGGCAGGCCAGATCCGAAGGCTTGAAAAAGAAAGAAGCCTTTGTGGAGGAGGCATCAAAACAGGAGCGGGAAATTATCGAGCAGATCAACAAAAAGGCGCAGGCCAACCTGGCGCAGATCAAACAGCAGGTGGCAGATGAGACAGAACAGGCCCGCAAAGCCCTGGAAGGCGAGGTGGAGGCATTTGCCAAAGCCATTGGTGAAAAAATTCTGGGGAGGGCTTTCTGATGAAAAAAAACAGTTTTGGAAAAAAGTATGTCACAGTTTCAGGTATGGCTGTTATGGTTGTGGCTTTCAGCACTGCCATGGCATGGGCAGCTGCAGCCGGAGGAGAAGTGCACAACAGCTGGCTGGCTATTGATACCTGGAAAACCTTGAATTTTGCCGTTCTTGCCATTGCTTTGTTTCTTTTAGGCAGAAAACCGGTCAAGGCATTTTTTTCATCCCGCAAAAAAGAGATCGCAGATGAAATAAGGGATCTGGAGCAAAAAAAAGCAGACGCTGAAAAGCAGCTGGCTGAATACCAGGCCAAATTTAAAAACCTGGATCAGGAATCCAAAGTGATTATGGAAGATTATATCAAGCAGGGTGAAAAAGCCAAAGAGCGCATTATCGCCCAGGCCCAAGCCCAGGCGGTGAAACTGGAAGATATGGCGAAACGCAATATTGAACAGGAGTTCAAAACTGCCAGGACAAAGCTTCAGCAGGACATTGCTGCGCTGGCAGTTGCCCAGGCAGAAGCAGTCATTCGAGAATCCATTTCATCAGATGATCAGGATAAACTTGTTGACGACTATTTGAAAAAGGTGGTGGCATAATGAAAAATCTTGCAGTTTCCAGGCGTTATGCCAAAGCGTTGATTCTTATCGGCCAGGAAGACGGCAAGGCCGAACTATACAATGAAGAGCTGGCAGCCATGGTGGACCTTTTTGATACCCAGGAAGGCTTTGAAAAGGCATTAACCAATCCTTTGTACAATAAAAATGATCGCAAAAAAGTGTTGGAAGCCGTACTGGGTGCCACAGAACTGTCGGTTGTGATGAAATCATTTCTGATGTTGTTGTTTGACAAGGGAAGAATTACATTCCTGCGGGATATCGCCTCTTATTATAAAGATCTGGCTGATGAACTCAAAGGCATTGTCAAGGCCAGTATCACCTCTGCAACACAATTGTCTTCAGAGGCGGTGGAAAAAATCCGGGACGCATTTTCCAGAAAGGTCGGTAAAACAATTGTTCTGAATGTTGAACAGGATCCAAGTCTCATCGGCGGTGTCGTCACAAAAATCGGTGATCTTGTTCTGGATGGCAGCGTGAAAACTCAGCTGATCAATATGAGGGAAACTTTAAAAAAAGGTGAGAGTGTCTAATGGAAATTAAAGCAGCAGAAATAAGCCAGATTATCAAAGATCAGATCAAAGGGTTTGATGCCAAGGTTGATCTGAATGAGACCGGTGTCGTTCTTTCTGCGGGTGATGGTATTGCCCGTGTATATGGTTTGGAAAAAGTTAAAGCAATGGAGCTTGTGGAATTTCCCGGCGGGATTCTGGGGCTTGCATTGAACCTGGAAGCCGACAATGTCGGTGTTGCCATCTTAGGAGATGACAAGCTCATCAAAGAAGGGGATGTGGTCAAAAGGACCGAGCGTATCGCATCGGTACCCGTGGGCGAAGCCCTGCTGGGACGCGTGGTGGGTACGACAGGAGATCCCATTGACGGCAAAGGTCCCATCAATTCCGATATCATGATGAATATGGAACTGGTGGCACCGGGTGTTATCGCCAGAAAATCCGTTCATGAACCCTGCTACACCGGTGCCAAGGCCATTGACGGCATGACGCCTGTGGGCCGGGGACAAAGAGAGCTGATCATCGGCGACCGGCAGATAGGTAAAACCGCCGTAGCAGTGGATGCCATTATTGCCCAGAAAAATACCGACATGAAATGTATCTATGTTGCCTGCGGCCAGAAAAAATCCACTGTTGCCCAGGTGGTTGCCGCCCTGGAAGAACATGGTGCCATGGAATACACCACCGTGGTTGTGGCATCTGCTTCTGAATCAGCAGCCATGCAGTATCTGGCACCCTATGCCGGCTGTGCTATGGGTGAATATTTCAGGGACAAAGGCGAGCATTCCCTTATTATTTATGATGATCTGTCCAAACAGGCGGTTGCCTACCGCCAGGTGTCCCTGCTTTTGAGACGGCCGCCGGCTCGTGAAGCCTATCCCGGTGATATTTTCTACAACCATTCCCGGCTTTTGGAGCGTTCTGCCAAGTTGAGCGATGAAAAAGGTGCCGGTTCTCTGACCGCACTGCCTATTATTGAAACCCAGGAAGGGGATGTGTCTGCATTTATTCCTACCAATGTTATTTCCATTACCGATGGTCAGATCTTTCTGGACAAAGACCTGTTCTTTGCCGGTGTCCGGCCGGCCATTGATGTTGGGCTTTCCGTATCCCGGGTTGGAGGTGCCGCCCAGGTAAAAGCCATGAAACAGGTAGCAGGCACCCTGCGTCTGGATCTGGCACAGTACCGTGAACTGGAAGCCTTTG
>JAABTU010000489.1 GCA_011389715.1 Desulfotignum sp. | reverse complement strand
GGTTTCCGGGTTTTCCAGATCAAATCCTGCCATGGCAAGGATCTGGCCCAGATTGGCATCCATGACCACCATGGCTATCTGCCTGGGCTTTCCCCGTGTCAGGGTTTTCAGATGGTCCAGGCGTGATGTGAGAAAGGAGGTCAGGTCCGGATCCAGGGAGGTGACAATGCGGAAGCTTTCTTCTGGGGTGTCTGTAAAAAAGATGTTTTTACGGGCATTTAAAAGGTTTTTGTCCTGCATCATTTCCCGGACTTTGGTCCGGGACAGATGCAGGGGGGTAACCACCGGCTGGGTGACCTTGGCTGTGTCAGCCGGTGGACTTTTGTACAACGGCTGCATATACTGGTTCAGACTCAGGTACTGCCATGCCCCCATGGCAGCAGCACATACCAGAAAAAGCAGGGATATTTTTCTGGTAGCACCCTGGAAAAACTGTCTTTTCCGTTTGCGGTGAATAAATTCTGCCTGGTGTTCCCGCCAGGTATTTTCTTTTTTATAGATATACACGGATTTTTTCCTGGTAAATTCCGGGCAAAAGGCCCTGTTTTATCGGGTTTGTGTATTTGTACTATTTTATCGGACTGCCTGGTGAAACCTGGACATCAAATCCCGCCAGAACCAGCTCTTTTTTTGTGCCGGCAGCCAGAACCATCCCTTGTGAGTCTTCACCCATCAGGGTTGCCTGTTTCAAGTTGGCCACCACCACCACCTGTCTGCCCACAAGGTCTTTGGGGGTGTATTGCCTGCCTATGCCTGCCACCACCTGACGGGTATCAGTTCCAAGGTCCACCTGCAGTTTCAACAGCTTGTCCGAGCCGGCAATTTTTTCTGCGGCAAGGATCGCTCCTGTGCGCAGATCAATTTTGGCAAAATCTTCCATGGTGATGACAGGTTTTATTTCAGGTGTGAACCCGGTGCCTGTTTTCTTTTTTGCAGGGGCGGTTTTTTCATCAGAAGCATCTGTTGCAGACACATCTATCCTGGGAAACAGAATGGCCGGTTTGGCAAGTCTGGTACCCGGCTGAATCTGTCCCCAGGACAGGATTTCGTCCAGCAGGAAAAACCCTTTCTCCGGTATGGTCATGCCCAGAGCGGTCAGCATTTTTTCGCTGGTGCCGGGCATGACCGGATAGATGAGGCATGCCACGGTGCGAAGGCCCTCCAGCAGGTTGCAGATAACAGCAGCCAGCAGGGGGCGTTTGTCCTCCTCTTTGGCCAGTTTCCAGGGTTCATGCATGTCAATGTACTTGTTCATGCTGGAAACAAACTGCCACACAGCTGCAATTGCCTTGTGAAATTCATACCGGGCCATGGCTTTTTGAAACCCGTCAACAGCTGCTTGGGCATCAGGTACCAGAGAAATATCAGGTGCAGACGTCATGGCCGGCACGACCCCTTTAAAATACTTGAGATTCATGGACAGCACCCGGGAAAACAGATTTCCCAGGTCATTGGCCAGGTCTGCGTTGATTCGTGATACAAGCACATCTTCCGTGAAATTGGCATCCAGTCCAAAGACCATTTCCCGCATCAGAAAATACCGGAATGCATCCACCCCGTAACGGTCTGTGACCGCCACAGGATCCGTGACATTGCCCACGCTTTTGGACATTTTGCTGCCTGAAACATTCCAGAAGCCGTGGACATTCAACCCTGCATAAATATCTATGCCCGCTGCCTTGAGCATGATAGGCCAGTAGATGCCGTGGGGCTTGATGATATCCTTGGCCACAAAATGCCGGGCAGAGGGCCAGAATTTTTTGAATAACGCACCGTCCGGATACCCCGGAGCGGAAATATAGTTCACCAGGGCGTCAAACCAGACATAGGTGACATAATCGCTGTCAAAAGGAAGGGTGATGCCCCAGGTGAGCCGGGATTTGGGACGTGAAATGCACAGGTCTTCCAAAGGTTCCTTTAAAAAAGAGAGCAGTTCTGTTTCATACTGTCTGGGATGGATAAATCCCGGGTGGGTTTTGATGTGGTCAATGAGCCAGTCCTGGTACTGGCCCATTTTAAAAAAATAATTGGATTCTTTGATGGTGGATGGTGCAACCCCATGGTCCGGGCATTTGCCTTCCACAAGCTCTCTGTCCTGGTAAAAGCGCTCACACCCGAAGCAGTATTGGCCCTCATAGCTGGAAAAATAGATATCTCCTTTGTCATGAATCCGTGTGAGCAGGTTTTTTACCACCTGTATGTGGGAAGGATCAGTGGTTCTGATGAACTGGTTGTTCTGAACAGACAGCCGGGGCCACAGATCCTGGAACAACTGGCTGATTTTATTCACATATTCCTGGGGGCTCTGGTTCTGTTTTTGTGCGGCCTGGACAATTTTGTCCCCGTGTTCATCCGTGCCGGTGAGAAAATAGGTGTCATGGCCATCCATCTGTTTGAACCGGGTGGCCACATCCGCGGCAATGGTGGTGTAGGCATGCCCAAGATGGGGCTGGGCATTTACATAGTATATGGGGGTGGTGAAAAACTGTGTTCTGGTTTCCATGTTTTTATCCTGTGGTGCGTATGATACGCTGCAATGTTTTTTTCATTGTCTGTCACCCCTTATGGCTTCAGTTCAGAAACCGTTACCTCAATTTCCGATCGGTCTTCCATGCGCACGGTGATGCTTTGTTTGAGAATATTCTGGCGCACCACTTTCCCGGTGCCATGTTCCAGGGTAACCGGTTTGCCCAGCCGGGGCATTTTTTTTTTCAGATGCAGGTATGTCTGATTTTCAAAGGTAAGGCAGCACATGAGCCGGCCGCAGACGCCTGATATTTTGGTGGGGTTCAGCGACAGTCCCTGTTCCTTGGCCATTTTTATGGAGATGGGTTCAAATGTATGCATAAAGGAGGAACAGCAGAACTCCCTGCCGCATTTGCCGATGCCGCCGCAGTGTTTGGACAGGTTTCTGATGCCCACCTGGCGCATCTCAATGCGGATGTTATATTCTTTGACCAGCAGTTTGATCAGCTGTCTGAAATCAATCCTGCCGTCTGCCGTATAAAAAAAGGTCAGTTTGTTTCGGTCAAAGGTACTTTCCACACAAAAAAGGTTCATGAACAGGCCCAGGTCACTGATGCACTTGTCGCAGAAGGCATGGGCCTCCTGTTCTAAGGCCATGAGCTCCTGCCGTTTGACAAAATCTTCCGGGGTTGCAATGCGGACAATCTGCCGTAAATTTTTGCCGCTTTCTTCTGTTTTTACGGGGGGTCTTGCAACAATGCCGAATCCCAGTCCCTGCTCTGTTTCAACTATCACCCGTTCACCTTGTGCAAGGACAAAGGCCTGGCTGTCAAAATCATAAATTTTGCCGGCTGTTTTGAATTTTATACCTGCCACGTTTGTCATGTGTCTGTATTCCTCATATCTGTATCATGTGCAGAAAAAACCGGTCCAGGGTCATGCGCACAGAACTGTTGGAGGCCAGGCGCTGCTCGGTTTCATGAAACGCGGTCATCCATGTGAGACAGTGTTCTTCTTTGGTCTGCCTGTCAATATCTTGGAAAACGGCAGAAAAATCAAGGTTAACTATTTTTTCCGGTGCGTGTCTGAATACACACAAATCCCTGAAAAAAGTTCTCATGACAGCCAGTCCGGGAACAATGGTATCCGGATCCAGGCTTATTTGCCGGGAAAATGATAATGCGTTTTGTACCCTGGCAGCAGCCGGTCCGGATATCAGGCCACAAAGCTGCTGGATGATCCAGACCCTGCCGGCCTGCCAGTCCGTCCGAAAAGAAGCTGTGTCCCCGGGTGTTTTGTCATCTGGCAGGCCCGGGCCGTCAGCCTTGTTCAAGAGCGTCAGGGCCAGATTCAGATCAGCCCCGGCTGTGGCTGCGGCAATGCGTGCAGATTGGGGGTCGGCTGCAAACGATCTGCACAGATGGTCTGCCAGGGCAGTGCCGGTAATGGGCCTGAAACGCAGATGCCTGACCCTGGACCGGATGGTGGGCAGCAGTTTGGCCGTGTCCCGGGCCAGGAGAACAAAAAAGGTTCCCCTGGCAGGTTCTTCCAACGCCTTGAGCAACGCATTCTGTGCCTGGGTGTTCATGTGATCGGCATGGGATATCAGCACCATCCGAAACCTGGCTTCATTGGGCCTGGCAAGGGTCAATGCCTCCATTTCCCGGATCTGGGAAATGGTGATGACCTTTTTTTTATCGGGCAGCGTCACATGCACCATATCCGGATGCATCCGGGCGTCAATTTTTTTACAAGACCGGCACAGGTTGCAGGGAACATGGCTGTCTGATGTGCAGTTGACAGCCTTTGCAAACATGTGGGCAGCCTGTTCTCTGCCGGCCCCTGGATTGCCGGTGAACAACAGGCCATTGGGGATTTTTCTGGTGCCGATGATCTGTTCTAATTCAGATATTGCCGCTCTGTCATCGGCTTTTTCCCGGGGCATGCTGTGGTCATGGGGCATGGAACTAGTAATCGACCCGTTCTTTGAGTTCTTTTCCACATTTGAAAAAGGGGAGCCGTTTGGGAGGGATCTGAACCTTTTCTCCGGTTTTGGGATTTCTGCCCACGTAACTTTTGTATTCCTTGATGTGAAAACTGCAGAACCCCCTGATTTCAACCCGTTCTCCTTTTATAAAGGCCTCGGAAAGAGAATCAAAAAATATCTTTATTACTTCTGCAGCTTCCGCTTTGGTCAGGTCTGTGCGGTCTTTTAATGTGGAAATCAATTCAAGTTTGTTCATACATCCTCTGTGGTTTTTATGAGAAACAGCGTAACGTGTTGCACAAGTGTTTATTTAAAAATTAATAAAAAGTCAAGGGGTTATGATAATAAGGTCGGTATTTTTTCAACATTGTCACCATCCATTTCAACTCCGGCATATTGGCCTAGCAGGGGGATCTTAATGATTACCCGGCCTTTGCCCTTGTGCTGGAAAAATTCTCCTTTCAGGCCTGCCATGGGGCCTTCCAGCACCATGACCGTGTCCCCTTTTTTCAGGCTGATGCAGGAACCGGTAACCAGGTCAGTGCCTGCAGATGCCATGATTTTAAGGGAAAGGATCTGGGTGTCTGGTATGGGGGTGGGGCCATGGGCGCTGCCCAGCATCCGCACGGCACCGAGTGTTTTTAAAATACTGAGCTGGTGGGCGGATGCTGAACTGGATCTGACAAACAGATATCCCGGGAACAGCGGCACCTCAATGATGTGTTTCCGGTCCCTGCGGCGGCTTACCTTTCTGGTTTTGGGCAGGAATGCAGTGATCTTTTTTCTGGTAACCTGGTCAAAGACGATCTGTTCAAAATTGCTCCGGGTCAGGAGGGCAAACCATTGGAAGGATTGTGTCATTGGGTGCTGAATTCTCCAATTCCTTTCAGTGTAACCATAAAAGCAATACCTCTGTCCAGATCCGATTCCTTGAACTCCAGGCCCATGGTCCAGCAGGCCTCATCCAGGATAATTCCGGTGCGGGTTTCAATGGTGTTTTCACGGGCAAGGTCCAGTTCAAAGGAATAATACGCAGACAATGCCGGTGTGATCCGGGCCGTGAATCTTGTATACCAGTATTCTGCAGTATTTTCGGTATATCGGTAGGCCGTGGTGACGGCATCTCCTCTTTTGTCTGTCACAGTGGCATCGATATTGAACGTCGAAAAGTCATAGCTGTAAGGGGACCATGCCAGCTCTGTATTCAGTGTCAAAAAAGAAAAAGGAAAGATTCTTGCTTCCAAATTGATATCAGACCAGGGTCTGCCGTCAGCATCATCGCCCTCCCGTTCATTTTTGATATCATAGTCCTGGTATAATTTTATCCATCCCAGTTCCTGGTACCTGTTTTCAACTGTTTTGTCCGGTCCGGCAACGGTTTTTTTTGCTGTAAACCGGTTCAGCAGGGACCAGGAGAGCCTGTTTTCCTCTTTGATGTCATCTATGGAATCAAAAAACGGCAGATCTTCCTGGTCCACCCGGGGCAAAAACCGGTACCCCAGTGCCGGGATCACCTGGTGCTGAATTTTTTCGGCAAACCCTGAATTGACGGTGAAAACCCGGTTCAACCGGGTAGAAAGATCCCCACCCACATCATACATTCCCCGGAATCTGAAATTTTCATCATCACCGGTGATATCCACAAAACTGTCCGTATGGTAAGTGGTCGCACGAAGACCGATAAACGGCTGAAACGCCACTGCCTTTCCCAGCTTCACAGGATAAAAAAATCTGGGGTTCAGATCCAGCCGCTGGCCGTTGACTTTGGCATCAGCACGGGTGGTTGCAGCGGTATTTACGGTATCCTGCCTGAAAAAAGAGGTGAATTGTGAACGAAAAGAGTAGTATGCATCGGTGGCGCCGATCTGCTGGCGAACAGCATCAAATCCAAGACCGGGCAGGGTCTGGAGGGTGGTATCCCGGGTACTGCCGCGCCTGGCAATGACATCATCATACCAGAGGGCATTGCCCACCAGTAGATGCTGGGACCAGGTCCGATTAATAATCAGGCTGTTTTTTCTGATTGTATCATCATATTCATCCAGGTCTCTGCCAAACTGGTTCTGGAACATCTTGTTGGTATCATCATATCCGGTGAGCCCGTCTTTGAATTCCAGCAGATAATCCGCATCAGACACAACATCCAGATCCAGTTTTGCAAAAAAATCATTGGGCAGTGCCTGGTCGGTTTTCATGCGCAGCCAGTAGCGGTCTGTATTGGTGCGCAACGGGGTGGTGTTGAACCGGTAATCTTTTGTGGCATCAGTTCCGTCATCTGTTTTGTCATCCGACAGAAAATCCAGGCGCCAGAGTCCCTTGGACCGGGCATCGGACAGATACCGGTATTCACCGGCAATTTTGGGGCCCCGGTCCGACAGATATCCGGCGTACAGGGTGGCATCAGTGCTGGGGGAAATGGACCAGAAAAACGGTTGTTCATACACCACTCCCAGACGGTCGGAAGAGGCGGCTCTGGGAAAGAGAAAGCCTGTCTGGCGCTTGGTTTTTACCGGAAAGGTGAGAAACGGTGCATACAGTGCCGGCATGTTTTTTGCCCACAGGGTGGCATGCCTGGCAAATCCGTATCCTTCAATGGTGACCCTGACATCTTTGCCGGTGATTTTCCAGTCCGGGGTATCACCGTCACAGGAGGTGATGGACCCTTTTTGGGCAGTGTATGTCACCCTGCCGGTCTTGCGGATATTTTCACCATGGATGTAAAAATGGTTTTTCTGGACAAAGATGGTGCCTTTGTGAATAAATCCTGTCTGGGTGGCAAGGTTGATCTCCATGGCATTGCAGGAGATGACATCTCCGCCGGAAATCAGCCGGACATTGCCCTGGGCCAGTGCATCCTTGGTGGTGTTTGAGAACTCCACATAGTCTGCTTCCAGACGGGTTTTCCCACCGGTGATCACCACATTCTCTTCAGCAATGAAAAGATCCCTTTTCTCATCATAGGTGACCACCATGGCGGAAAGATTCCAGGAAATGGTTTCCGGATCTTTCGGCAGATCAACTGCTGCTGCAGTACCGGTCAGGCACACAAAAAAACAGAGCAAAACAGATGCAGCAGATACAGTCAGATTTTTTGCAGATAATAAAGCGGGCATGGGGCTTCCAGTAATCAATTGCACAACCGTTAAAATTACTGTATAAAGCCATCTTATGTTGTAAATGTCAAGCCGGAATCCGGCCTTTTTCCTGGAAAATGACAGACCTGTGCTGCCGGATTTAAATAAGGATCCACATGACTGACTCCATCTTAGATGCCATCGGCAATACCCCGGTTGTGGAAATCACCCGGATGAATCCTGTGCCGGGGGTGAAGATACTGGCCAAGCTGGAATACATGAATCCCGGGGGATCTGTCAAAGACCGGGCTGCCCTGTATATGATCAATGCAGGCGAGGCATCCGGCCGGCTCACAAAAGAAAAAACTGTTATTGAAGCCACCTCCGGCAACACCGGTATCGGTCTGGCCATGATCTGTGCGGTGAAAGGCTATAACCTTGCGCTGACCATGGCGGAAAATGCCAGTGAAGAGCGCAAAAATATCCTTCGGGCCCGGGGGGCAAAAATTATTCTGACACCCCGTCACCTGGGATCGGATGGTGCCATTGAAGAAGCCTACCGCCTGGCACGGGAGAATCCGGACACATATTTTATCACAGACCAGTACAACAATGATGCCAACTGGCAGGCCCATTACCATACCACAGCCCCGGAAATCATGTCACAGGTGCAGCAGAAAGTCACCAGTGTGGTGGCCACGGTGGGAACATCCGGCACCCTCATGGGCCTGTCACGGTATTTTAAAAAACACAGCCCGGATACAAAAATTGTCTGTGCGGAACCGTTTCTGGGTCATGGAATTCAGGGGCTCAAGAATATGAAGGAATCCTATATCCCTGAAATTTTTGATAAAAAAAGGTTGGACCAGGTGCTGCACATCGATGATGATCTGGCATTTGAGACAGCCCGGCAGCTGGCGTCAAAAGAAGGGCTGTTTGTGGGCATGAGTTCCGGCGCTGCCATGGCTGCTGCCGTAAAAGAGGCCAGGCATATTCAAAATGGTGTGGTGGTGGTTATTTTCCCTGATTCCGGCGAAAGATATCTGTCCACGCCGCTTTTTTCAGTGAAACACAAGATCCATCTGCAGCTTTTCAATACCCTTGCGGCAAAAAAGCAGCGGTTCAGGCCTGTGAAGCAGGACAGCATATCCATATATACCTGTGGTCCCACCGTATACCAGCGCCTCAATCCCGGACGTTTCAGGCGGTTTGTTTTCACAGACCTGCTGGTGCGGTTTCTTGCCTTCCATAAAATAGAGGTCAACCATGTGGTCAATATCACTGACTATGATGACCGGACCATCCAGGGGGCAAAACAGGCAGGGTGCCTCCTGGAAGATTTTACCAAACCCCATATCCAGGCTTTTGAACAGGATCTTGCGCATCTGCGGATACGGCGGGCCCAGGCGTATCCAAAAGTGTCAGACCACTTTGCGGAGATGGCGGATTTGACCCGCAAACTGCTGAACAGGGGCCATGCCTATGAAAAGCTGCATTCCGTGTATTTTGACATATCCAGTGTTGCTGAATACGGACACCTGTCCAAGATGGATATCCAGAAAATCCGCCCGGGTACAACAGTGGACCTGGATGATTATGAAAAACACAACCCCAGGGATTTTACCCTGTTCAAACGGGTCCGGTTGTCTGAGCTGCGACAGGGCATCGGTATGAAAACCGAATGGGGCACTGTACGGCCCTCCTTGCACCTGCAGTGTGCAGCCATTTCCATGGCCCATCTGGGCGCACCGTTTGATATACACACCGGCAGCAGAGAGCTTGTGTTTCCCCACCATGAAAATGAAAGGGCCATTGCCAGGGCTGCCTGTGGACACCAGCTGGCCAATATGTGGCTGCACTGCGATCCTGTGCAGTATGACGGCTCTTTAGGGAAACAGCACATGGATGCGCTCACCCTGGATACCCTGGCAGACCAGGGGTGGGATTACAACACCATCCGTTTCTGGCTCATGTCCGGCCATTACCGCAGGGGACTGGTTTTGTCACATCGTGCACTCAGTGATGCAAAGGCAACCCTGGCCAAAATCAACCGGAGCATTGCCGCCCTGGGAAACCATGGATCCAAAAACACAGATGAAAAGGAGTCCTACGGGGGAATAGACCAGCTGGTGTATGATATCCGCCAGGGGGTTCTGGCAGCCCTGGCAGATGATTTGAAAATATCTGCTGCCATTGCCTCTCTTTTGGCCAGTGTCAGGAAAATAAATGCCCTGATGACAGAAAACCGGATCAGTTCCGCTGATGCCCGAATGATTCTGGAAGGGTTCAGGGAAGTGGACAACATATTACAGGTATGTGAATTCGGCAAAAAAATGGAATATTCCAAAGAGGTGAAAGATCTTCTTGCAAAACGGCAGGATGCCAGGCAGAACCTGGACTGGAAAGCCGCGGATGCAATACGGGATGAGCTTGTTGCCATGGGTGTGCCAGTGCATGATACAAAGGTTGGTGTCAGATGATGGACATGGTTTTTTTTCCCTTTTCCCACGTGGACAACTATCAGTGCAGGGTGTTGACAACGGTTTTTCCTTTTTTTCAATACCTGCCCCTGGCAGCAGATCTCTTAGAAACCTGCCCCATGAGATCCTGGGTGAAAAATGGGGTGGCATTTCCTGTGTTCACATCCGGTACCCGCCTCAAACAGGTGGAATCCGGGGTTGCAGCCTGGCTGGAATGGGCAGCGCTGCACAAGGGCAACCAGAGAAATCTGAAGACCCTGGCCAGGGAAGGACCCTTTTTTATTGATGATGCCGCACCCGGTGCCATCCAGTCAGAACTGCTGACAAGAATCCGGCAGAAAGGTTCCGGGCCCGTGCCGGCCCGGGCAGCAGCATCTGCTGATCCCCTGCTGTTTTTAAAGATTGCCCAGATCACGGATGCCCATAATGCGGCCATTGATGATGAATTGGCTGGTCTGGAAAAAAAACAGGCAGCCCTGTTTTCAGAACTGAAAGGAGAACCTGATGCAGATCTGCCGGAAACAGGGCGGTTATCCTTTCGGGATCCGGGTGAAGCCATGACCGAAGCGCGCATCCGTGCCTGGGCTGCCTGTGCAGGAGAGGAAAAAATTTTTGCAGGTGACCGGCCGCTGCTGCTGATTACCACCAGCAGCGCGGTTTTTGACCTTCTTGCGGCAATTTCCGACCGGGCCATAAATGCCCTTGACATTGATTGTATAAAAGTGCATGAAGATGGGTGTGCGCGCAAGAAGGCATGGCAAAACCATTTTCTGGATATGCTGGAACAGATAGTGACACAGCAGTATCCAAAAGCGCCTGTACCAGAGCAAAAAGACCTGGTGCAGGCAACAGATGGATGCCGGGTGAATGCCCGCATCCAGGTGGGCGTTTTTTCAGGTTCGGACCTGGAAAAACATACCGGGCTGCCCGGCCCGAGAGTTGTGGTCTGCCGGGTGGCGGTAAAAGCATAAAAAGCTTGATTTTACCAAAGGACATGTTATAAAAGCGTTTTTTAAATCAGTTACATCAAATTGATATAAAAATGG
>JAABTU010000488.1 GCA_011389715.1 Desulfotignum sp. | reverse complement strand
GGCAGCCCGATCACCAGGGCGGGATCTGCTTTGCCCTCCTGAATAAGCTGGATAAGCCGCAACAGGGCTGTAGGAGCATTTCCTACCACATAGATGCCTTTGTCCAGCCGGCCTGCCGCCAGATCCACTGCAGCCAGGGCCCGGGTGGTACCGTCGGCTGCGGCCCGGGCCGCCACTGCCGGATCGGTCATCAGGCAGGAAACCGTGCCGCCGAAATGTGCAAGTTCTGTTGTCCGGATGCCCACCCGGGCCATGTTGGTGTCCGTGAAAATGCTGCACCCGCTCTGAATGGCAGCGATCCCTTTTTCCACGGCATTGTTGCCGAACCGGATGGTGTGGATATAATCAAAATCAGCGGATGTATGGATCATCCGCCGCACAACAGGCCAGTGTTTTTCATCAAAACCGTGGTCTTCAGCTTCTTTTTCTATGACCTGAAAACTTAGATCTTCAATTTCCTGGGGCTTCATCAGGCTCCTTTATCCGCAATATGTCATGGTAACCGGCAAAAATATTACATTACCATTTTTTTGCCCGGGTTTCACCACAATTTTTCACGTATTTTCTTGCACCTCGAACTCCCGGCCCTATTTCTGTTTGTCTTTTTTGTTCAGAACTTTCCGCAATCCACCATTGTTGTTCTAAAAAAATGGAAAAAATGCATTGACATGCTACTTTTTTTTGTATATTGAATTTTGTATACAAAATTCAATATTGAGTTAAAGGGAATGGCACCAATGAAATCCAGAGACAGCAGAACAATCAATCTGGGGGAAGCTTATGAAAATCTGGACCAGAAAGCGTATCAGATCATAAAAGACATGATCGAAGACCGGATCCTTTTGCCCGGTCATAAAATTCCCCAGGAAAAACTGGCAAAAGAACTGGGAATCAGCCGGACCCCTTTGATCAGCGCATTGAAATTCCTTGAACATGAAAAACTGGTGGAAGTGAAACCCAGACGGGGCTTTTTTGTACGCCTGTTCACAAAAAAAGAGATGGTCAGTATCTTTGAAATCCGGGAGGTGCTCGAGGGACTGGCTGCCAGACGTTCTGCCCAGACCATTTCCGATGAAGCATGCCGAACCCTGCAGCAGATTTTTGCACCATTCAGGGGAATGGCAGATATCACAGATATTGCCGCCTATTCACGGGCGGACAGAACCTTTCATACCATGATCACAAAAATGGCTTCCAGAGAATTTTTGTCCAACATGCTGCAGACCTTCAATATCATCAGTCTGGCTTACCAGAATGTGACCACCGAGGGGCTGATCCGCCACCCCAATGATACCATTCAGGACCATGAACAGATCACCAGAGCCATCTGTGACAGAGACCCGGAGGGGGCTGAACACTTGATGAAGCTGCATTTCAAAAAAACCATCGACATACTGGAACAGGAAATCGATGATATTGAATAATCAACCGTCAAAAAGGAGGTGATGAATTTACCCATTATTTATTGGACAACGGTGCAGGAAAAATCGCCTGCCAAAACACATCAATCCATATTTTGGAGAAATCAACATGAAAAAAATCATTATTGCAAGTCTGGTAGTGGTGATGGCCCTGGCCCCTCTGGCATGGGCAGGAAAATCGTTTCCCAGCAGAAACATTACCGCAGTGGTGGTCTGGGGTGCCGGGGGCGGCACCGATACCTGTGTCCGGATCATCACGGCGGAAATGCAGAAATTCATGGACGTCAACATCAATGTCATCAACAAAACCGGGGGCGTTGCCGGTTCCGTGGGCATGAGCCACGCCTACAGCCAGAAACATGACGGATATACCCTGTGCGGCCTGTCCGAGTCCAATGTGACCGCCGGTGTCCAGGGCGGCTGGGACAAAAAATTCGATGTCTGGGATACCTTTATTGTGGGTGGTTCGCCGGATCTCATATCTGTAACTGCAGATGCTCCCTATCAGACCATCCAGGAGCTGATCGAAGCAGCCAAAAAAAATCCCAAATCCATTAAAGCCGCTGCCAGCGGTGCAGGTTCCATCCATCACCTGAATCTGCTGGCCGTTGAAAACGGGTCGGGTGCACAATTTCATTTCATCCCCTACAAAGGATCCGCCCCCAGTCAGAATGCAGCTATGACCGGCGAAGTCACCGTGGTGGTCACCTCTCTGGCCGAACAGCAGCAGTTGCTCAGAGGCGGCAAACTGCGGGCACTTGGTATGCTGATTCCGGAAAGCTTCGAGGTGGCGGACCTGGGAACCATCCCCTCTGCGTTTGATGCATATCCGGGGCTTTCCAAGCACCTGCCCATTTCCCAGGCCATTGGATTTGCCGTGCCTGCGGATGTTCCCCGGGAAGCGAAAGATGTCCTGGTGGACACCTTCAACAAGGCCATGGCCACCGATAAGGTGAAAACCTGGGCAAAGGAAAACTATTATCTGCTGTCCGGAAAAACCGGGGCTGAATCAAAGGCGGTGTTTGATGCCCTGGAATCCAATTTTGCCTGGACCCTCTGGGAGCTGGGAGCTGCCACGGTGAATCCGGAAACCCTGGGAATACCGAAACCGTAAAGAACAGCCATACCCGGATGGGCTAAAAACCATGAACGAACGGGTTAAAAGAGGGCTGGTGTCAAATGACACCAGCCGGGGACCGGACCTGCAGGTCCATGCCAGTGAATCTTACAGGTCCGGTTCTTAACAGATGACTATAATCTTTATTCAAGGATTGTTCAACCATGATGGACAAGGACCGGCTGCGGAAAGCAGACATTTTTTCAGGAATCGCATTTTCTGTTCTGGGGATCTATATCATTTCCCAGGCAGTGAAAATGCCCATGAAGGGCTCCTGGGGCGGTGTCCACAATGTATGGTATGTATCTCCGGCCCTCTTTCCGCTGCTTGTGGGGTCCTTGATCACCTTGGCAGGATGCCTGCTGGTCAGAACCGCCCTGAAAGAGGTAGGTTTTGAAGCGGTGAAACAGGTGGGCAGATATCTGCTTTCCCCGGCATTTTCAACCTTTTTGAAACAGGAGAGCACCATCCGGTTTTATGCGGTTATCACGGTCCTGATCAGCTTTGTGTTCGGGTTTGTTCCCCGAGTTGACTTTTTTCTGTCCGCCATAGCGTTTCTGCTGGTATTCATCCTGCTCTTTTACCTGGAAGATGCCCGCATCCTGATGAAACTCTTCCGGTTTTATGCCTGCCAGATCCTGATATTTTTTGTTCTGATTCTGACCCCGCTGCACACCCTCTTGAGCGGGGTTGTCCCGTATCCCGCAGATATCCTGATGATGGGCTTCATTTTTTCCTTTGCCCTTTATGCCCATAGGCTTTGCAGAAAAAACGACCTCCTGAAAAAAAAGTATATGACCGGGCTCCTCGTGGCCGTAATTGCACCCATCTTTATCGGGATCTGTTTCAAATATTTGCTGCTGGTCCCCATGCCATTTGAAGGCATGGGGATCGCTGTGCTGGATTATATCTGGTATCTGTAAAAACCAGACACATAGGAGTGACCTTTTTCAATGATACTGCTTGAGCGAATTGGATCCTTTTTCTCTATTGTGCTGGGTCTGGCATCTGAACCGCTGAACCTGGCCATATTGTTCGGCTCCGTTATCATGGGCATCATGTTCGGTGCCATGCCCGGACTGACATCCACACTGGGGGTGGCCCTTCTGACCGCCCTGACCTACGGCATGGATACCTCGGTTGCCATGATCTGCCTGCTGGCCATCTATGTGGGCGGTACTTACGGGGGTTCCTATGCCGCCATCCTGATCAACATTCCCGGCACGGCGGCGGCCGCGGCCACGGCCATGGATGGCTACCCCCTGGCCTGTAAAGGGGAAGGGGGACGGGCCATCGGTTTGACCACCACTGCATCGGCCATCGGCACCATCATCAGCATGCTGTTTGTGGTCAGCATTTCCCCGCTGATCTCCAGATTCGCCCTGCAGTTCACCTCTTTCGAGTTCTTTTTGCTGGCGTTTTTCGGTATCCTGATCAGCGGCACCCTCACCAGCCCGGATCTGGTGATCAAAGGATGGATTGCGGGATTGTTGGGCCTTTTTCTGGCCTGCATCGGCAGAGACATGCTTCAGTTCTATCCCCGGTTCACCTATGGTATTCCTGATCTTGAATCGGGCATAGAGGTGGTACCGGTGCTCATCGGTGCATTTGGCATCCCCCAGATCATCGGTGTGCTCAAAGACCGGTTCCAGATCGGCAAGACCCAGAAACTGCAGCGCATACTCCCGGAAATCGGCACCGTGCTCAAAAACATTCCCGCCATTATCCGTTCCGCCCTCATCGGGGTAGGCATCGGTGCGGTACCCGGTATCGGCGAAGATATTGCCGGATGGGTATCCTATGGTACGGCCAAAAACACCTCCCGTCATCCGGAAACATTCGGCAAGGGAGAACTCAAGGGGGTGATTGCCAGTGAGACCGCCAACAACGCATGCGTGGGCGGGGCCATGATCCCGCTTTTGAACCTGGGAATCCCGGGCAGCCCGCCGGCGGCAATGCTGCTGGGGGCTTTGATGCTCCACGGGGTTACTCCCGGTCCAATGATCACCTTTGAGCATCCAAACTTTATTCTGGAAGTGGCCGCCATCCTGCTGCTGGCTTCCATGGCCATGTGGGTGGCCGGTTTGCTCCTGGCAAAACAGGTGGTCAAAGTGCTGCGCATTCCCACCCAGGTGTTCATGCCGGTCATCGCCATTCTCTGTGTGATCGGCTCTTATTCCCTGGGCCTGAACATTTTCAACCTCTACCTGATGCTGCCCGTGGGCATCATCTGCTATTTTTTAACCACTATGGGATATCCCATCGCCCCGCTGGTGATCGGGGTGATCCTGGGCCCCATGGCGGATGAAAATCTCCGGCGGGCCCTGATGGTTTCCGAGGGCAGCTTTTTACCTGTTTTCCAGCGGCCGGTGTCTTTGATTCTGTTTCTGATCATTGTCTGGACCATTGTATGCCAGCTGCCCTGGTGTAAACGTAAACTGGCCGCCATTAAAACAGCGGTATTTAAACACTCATTGCATCACTGATTGCAGCGACACACCCTTTACCTTGGAGAGACCCCATGCTTAAAATGGCCATTATCACCGGTTTTTTGTCCCGGACAACCGATCGGTTCCATGAATACAACACCCCCTTGTCCCTGGAAAAAAAATTTGCCCTCATGACAGAAATTGACGGGTATGACGGGGTGGAGATCGTGTTCCCCTATGAAGTCAATGATGCGGATACCACCCGAAATGCACTGGCCGCCCATAACCTGAATGTGGCGGCGGTGAATGTCAACGTCAAGGCGGAACCGTCGTTCAGAAACGGCGGTTTGACGTCGACAGATGCAGCCATCCGCAACCAAGCCGTGGACCTGATCTGCCGGGCCAAGGATTTTGCCGCAGACATCGGCGCGGACAAGGTCACCTGTTGTCCTTTGGGGGATGGATATGAATTTGCCTTTCAGTATGATTATGCCGCAGCCTGGAAACATTTGGTGGAGGCCCTGGCAAAGGCGGATGACCACAACCGGGCCCTGCCCCTTTTCATTGAATACAAACCCAGTGAAACCAGGGGCCGCTGCTTTGTGGACACGGCAGCCAAAACCCTGTGCCTGCTCCATGACATACAGGCCCGCAACATGGGGGTGACCATTGATTTCGGTCATTCCATCTACGGCAATGAAAACCCGGCCGAGGCTGTGGCAATGCTGGCCAGCAGCCGGTATCCCTATTATATCCATGTCAATGACAATGACGGCAGATGGGACTGGGATTATTTCTGCGGCACCAAGCACTTTCTGGATTACGTGGAATTTCTGTATTATCTGAAAAAATATGATTACACCGACTATTTCACATCAGACACCTCTCCAACCCGGTGGGATATCAAGGGAACCTTTGAAGCCAACAGCCGCCTGACCAATAAAATCTGGGATCTTCTGGAAACCATCGATTTATCCGCCCTTGAAAACCTCATGGCCAAAGGGGATTACCTGAATACCTGGCAGTTTATTGAGCGCCATATTTTCGGTTTGAAATAAAGGGGGAAACATGCCGGAAAAACCGCTGGACATCACCACCGTTTCACAATCTCTGCCGCCTGAATGGCCCGAGGATCTGCTGCCCGGTATCTGCCAGCATGTGGCCCGGGACAGAACAAAAATCGTTGTTCTGGATGATGATCCTACCGGTACCCAGACGGTTCACAGCCTGCCGGTACTGACCACCTGGGAAGTTCCAGCCCTGGAAAAAGAACTGACCGGCAGTGCCTCCGCCTTTTTTATCCTGACCAACTCCAGGGCACTGACCAGGGACCAGGCCTGCCGTTTAGGACAGCTCATCGGCGCCAACCTGAAACAGGCCGGCCGGAATACCGCCGTTCCAATATCGGTTATCAGCCGCAGCGATTCCACCCTGCGGGGGCACTTTCCTTATGAAGTGGATGCCGTGGCCGAGGCCATGGGTGAAACCGGCCTGCCGTATCTGATCTGTCCCTTTTTTCTGGAAGGGGGGCGGTTGACCATCAACAATATTCACTATGTGCGTGAAAAAGACCAGCTGGTCCCCGCAGCCAGAACACCCTATGCTAAAGATGCGGCATTCGGATTTCTTCACTCAGATTTGCGGGAATGGGTCGCTGAAAAAACCGGTCACACAATCACGCCGGCGGATGTGGTCTGTGTCACCCTTGATGATATACGAAACAACGGGCCGGCCCGGGTGGCAGACCTTCTCATGACCGTGCCGGCACCCGGAGCATGTATCGTCAATGCCATGTCATACCCGGACATCCATGTGCTGGTGGCCGGGCTGTTACATGCTGAATCCCTGGGCAAGCGATTTCTGTTCCGCACGGCAGCCAGCTTTGTCCAGGTAAGGGCCGGGGTGGTGCCACACACAGGCATGCTGTCTGGAAAAGATCTGATCCAGAAAAATGCCCGGACCGGTGCCCTGTTCATTGCCGGATCCTATGTGCCCAAAACCACGGCCCAGATGACGGCCCTGATCCGCCAAACCGATATCCTGCCCGTGGAAGTTCCGGTGGAACTCCTGCTGGACAAGACTTTGCGGATAAAGACTATAGAGCAGACCGGAAAACAGGTAACCGATGCATTGACCAACGGCCGCGATACCCTGATCTACACAAGCCGGAAACTGATCACTGCCTCAGACCCCGGCCACAGCCTGGCCATCGGCCAGTCCATATCAGACGGCCTGACGGCCATTGTCCGATCCATATCCTGCCGGCCCCGGTACATCCTGACCAAGGGCGGCATCACCTCCAGTGATCTGGCCACAAAGGGGCTGCAGGTCCGTCGAGCCATGGTCCTGGGCCAGGTCCTGCCCGGGGTTCCGGTATGGCAGCTGGGAGACGAGTCTCTGTTTCCAGGGATGTCCTATATCATTTTTCCCGGCAATGTGGGGGATGACGATGCCCTGGTCCGGATACAAAACACATTACACAGACCAGTATCATAAATATGTGAAAAGAATGCCATGAAAGAACCTGTCAAAGAAAAAATCCGGCTTTTTGGCGCTGTCAACAAGGCGGTACACCACCCAAACTGATGTAACAGACCAGACTTTAGGAGAAAAACATGTCAAAACACACGGTAAAAACCATCCAGGAAATGAGAAACAACAACGACATCATCACTATGCTCACCGCCTATGACTACCCCACCGCCAAAAAGATCAACGATGCCGGCATCGACATGATCCTGGTGGGGGATTCCTGCGCCATGGTGGTTCACGGCCACCCCAACACCCTGACCGCCACTATGGAGATGATGGTGCTGCACTGTGCCGCCGTGGCAAGGGCATGTGACAGAACCATGGTGGTGGCGGACATGCCTTTTGGCTCATTCCAGTACAGTATCGAGGACACCATGAAAAACGCGGCCCGGTTTGTGACCGAAGCCAAAGTGGATGCGGTGAAGTTTGAAGCCACCCACAACCACATCGCCAAAACAAAGGCGGTGGTGGAAATGGGGATCGCCTGCGTGGGGCATGTGGGCCTCCACCCCCAGGCGGTGGGTGCCCTGGGCGGCCTCAAGGCACAGGGAAGAGATGTGGCCTCTGCCAGAAAAGTGGTTTCTGAAGCCCTTGCGCTCCAGGACGCCGGCGTTTTTGCCATCATATTTGAAGCAGTGCCCACCAAGCTGTCCGATTATGTGACCCGGAAGCTGGACATTCCCACCATCAGCATCGGCGGCGGGCCAAAATGCTCCGGCCAGCTGCTGGTGACACCGGACGTCCTGGGTATGTACGACAATTTCACCCCTTCTTTTGCCAAGCAATACGCCAATGTGGGACAGGTGATGACCGATGCGTTCACCCAATACGCCAAAGAGGTCAAATCCGGGGCTTTTCCGGATGACACCTATTCCTACGGCATGTCTGATAAAGTACTGGAATCGGTCATCAAGGAGTTCGGTCCTGTATCGTAACAGAAATCTTTACAGGGATTGCAGACCGGTTTTTTTCTGCAGGAGAGGGAGTACAACATGGGCAGACTCATATTTTCCATCAGCCTAGTGATTTTCGGCATCGGGGCCGGCTATCTGGTACAGGTGGTTATAAAGAAACACCAAGCCTCGGTGCCCCTTGACATATGGCGCAGAACCCTGCAGAAAACCGCCCTGCTGTTTTTGAATCCCGTGGCCATCCTCGGGGCCACCTGGGTGGCTGATATCCAGAACATCCGGATTGCGGCCCTGCCTTTTCTGGGCGCAACAGCGCTGATCACCGGCGGCATCCTGGCTTTTTTTTCCGCCAGGATGCTGCGCCTGAATTCCGTGCAGACCGGCAGCTATACCGTGTGCGGCGGATTCACCAACATCGGATCCCTGGGAGCCCTGTTCTGTTTTATTTTTTTGGGGGAAAAGGGATTTGCCCTGGTTCCGTTTTACAAATTGTTTGAAGAATCCCTGTATTATGCGGTGGGGTTTCCCATTGCCAAGTCCTTCAGCCAGGATTCCACCCAGACACCCACCTTTGTCAAACGCCTGACAACTGCGGTCACAGACCCCTTTGTTCTGGTGGCTGTTTCCAGCATCGCCACCGGCCTGGTTCTCAATTTGTCCGGCATTCCCCGCCCTGCATTCTATGGCCCGGTCAACACTGTTTTCATCCCCCTGGCCGCGTTTCTGCTGCTGGTTTCCATCGGCATGGCCATGCGGTTTTCAAGCATGCACACCCATTTTAAACCCGGGCTGATCATTGCCGCGATCAAGTTTCTGATCATTCCTTTTGTGGTTGCCGGCACCGGATATGCCCTGGGCCTGGGCCGGATCGATGACGGCCTTCCCCTGAAGGTGGTGATGATCCTGTCCGCCATGCCCGTGGGATTCATCGCCATGGTACCGCCCACCCTGTACAACCTGGATGTCGACCTGGCCAATGCCTGCTGGCTGATCACCAATGCCGGCCTGCTCCTGGTTATACCGGTCCTGTTTTTTCTGATTTAAGGGTGCAAATCCCCAGGGAGATTAAGGCCCGGATGGATCTGCAAGGTGGGTGCCTGCAGAAAAATATTTTCCATCTTTACCATCTGAAGGACCCAGCAGAGCTGCTGTTCCCCAGTTTTTTTCCGCCTGCAGGTACTGCATTTTTCCGGACGGTTTCACCGGTATGAAAGACATGGCTCTTTCTGACAATGCGGTAATGGACAAAGCCGGGTTTACCCCTAAGTTGGCCGGGATCATGGAGCCATCTGCCACGATCATGTTCTGGTACCCTCTCACATGATTTTTGTCGTCAATCACCCCTTTTTCAGGATCTTCATGGGCACTGCAGCCCCCCATGATATGGGCGGTAATCGGTGCATTCATATATACTTCGGAAACAATACTGGTGGGAATCCCGTTCATGTGCCCTGCCAGCCTGCGGGCAAATTCATTGGCAATGGGAATGTACACCGGATTTTTTTTGTCACTGGCCTGTTCCGATGCCAGGGACTTGACAAACGGCCATAACCACCGGTGTTTGCGTGACACATTCAGGTAGTTGTCATGGGTTTGCATCACCAGGATTATCAGGCTTTGCCGAGCAAATCCAATGGGATATAATATGCGCAAAAAGTGCACAGGATGCCTGACAACATTGGCGATATACCGAAATATCCGGAGTATCCTCCCCCCGCCGTCCGTGAGCAGCACCGGCAGCAGGCCCATAAAATCATTGCCCTTTGCATACCTGACCGGTTCCATGTGGGTATTTTCATCCGGGTGCACACTTGATGTGATGGCCACCCCGATTGAAAAATCCACGTCCCCCGAAAAGGCCCTGACAGACAAAATCGCTTCACTGTTGGTCCGGACCCGCTGGCCCAAATCATCAGACAGTTTTGGCAGCCGGCCTTGTTCTTTCATTTTCAATAGCAAAGAAAGGGTTCCCAGCACCCCGGCTGACAAAACAACGCCTTTTGCACGGAAAACGGTTTTCCGACCCGATACGTCCGTGGTCCGGGCAGAGGTGACCGCGTATCCGTCAGACCCGTCTGCTGACAGCGGGCGTATATCAATCACCCTGTTTTCAGGAATGATCCGGGTGCCGAATTTTTCCGCAAAATACAGATAGTTCTTGTCCAGGGTATTTTTGGCATCTTTCCGACACCCGGTCATACATGCGCCGCAGAGTTCACACCCAATCCTGTCCGGGCCCTGGCCAAAAAAATAGGGGTCTTTTGCTTTTTTGCCTTGTTCGCCAAAATACACACCCACCCAGGTTTTATGAAACGTGTGTTCCCTGCCGAAATCCGCTGCTGTCCTGCGCATCAAATGATCTGCTTCTCCGATATAGGGATTTTTAACGGCCCCCAGCATTTTTTCCGCCAGCTCATAATAGGGCAGAAGGGAATCTTTTTCCCCCATCCGCTTTACCACATCATTTTCAAAGAATTTATCCGGCGGGACGTACAGCGTGTTTGCATAGTTCAGGCTGCCCCCGCCGACCCCGGCACCGCTCAATATGAAAATGTCATTGAGCAGGTTCATCCGCTGGATGCCGTATAAAAAAATTTTTGGCATCCACAGATATTTGCGCAGGTTCCAGTTTACTTTGGCAAAGTCATCGTTTTTCCACCGTTTTCCCGCTTCGATGACCCCGACCCTGTATCCTTTCTGCGAAAGCCGCATGGCAGAAAC